>JBEQCC010000095.1:0-7804 GCA_041639455.1 Pelosinus sp.
AGCTTGTATGACAGGCGGGAACTGCCGGAAATTAAAATCCAATACAAAGACTTTTCGGCTTGGCAGGACAAGATGTCTCGGACTGAAGGGTTTAAAAAGCAGGAAGCATACTGGATGCAGTCCTTTGCGGGAGAACTTCCCGTATTGAATATGCCAAGTGATTATTCACGACCAGTCGTCAGAAGCTTTGAGGGAGATCGGCTGAGTTTTAGTTTAGGAGAAGAACTGACGGGAGAGTTGCACACACTTGCCAGTCAAACCGGCACCACTTTATATATGGTGTTGCTGGCGGCATATAACGTCTTACTGGCGAAACATGCTGATCAAGAAGATATAATCGTGGGAACGCCCATTGCCGGCAGACCTCATGCAGATTTAGAAAATCTGGTAGGTATGTTTGTTAATACCTTGCCCATGAGGAACTACCCGGCAGGAGAGAAAAGCTTCCAGGAGTTTTTACAAGAGGTCAAAGAACATGCCCTCAGTGCCTATGAGCATCAAGACTATCAATTTGAAAAGCTGGTAGAAAAATTGGATATGTCCAGGGAGTTAAATAGAAACCCATTATTTGACACCATGTTTGCCCTGCAAAACATTGAAATGAACCCACTGGAAATGGGAACGTTACGATTTATTCCCTATGAATGGGATAATAAAACGGCAAAATTTGATCTGACCTTATATGCGGCAGAAGGAAATGGCGGGTTGGAGCTGATGCTGGAGTATTATACTAAGTTGTTTACCGAAGATACGGCGAAACGAATTTTAAACGACTATTGTAAAATTCTTCAGCAAGTTACAAAAAATAAAGACATCGCAATAAAAATGATTTCTTTAGAAAAACAGTATGTGAAACGCAAAGGGATTCAACAGAATTTGGATTTTAATTTCTAAAACAAGTAAGTAAGAGTAGGAGGAGCGCTGCATGTTGTTGGATAAACATTCTCGAAATATTATCGTATCAAGCGGGGACTATGAAGAAGAAAAAATGTATTGGATGAAGAAATTAGACGGTGAGATAAATAGTGATGGTTTTTCTGCCAATAATGATCAAAATCAAATTGGATACACAAAAGCGATATTTAAACGCAAACTCTCAAACAAAGTTTTTCAAAAAATAGTTCATTTAAGCAATCGCTCTGAATATGCTACCTATGTAATTCTGTTATCTGGTATAAAATATCTGCTGTACAGATATACCGCTAATTGCGATCTTTTAGTAGGTATGCCCGTATTTAAACAAGGCGTAGATATAGACAGCATATATTTAAATAGTATTTTACCGCTCAGAAGCAGCATGGATGTGGAGGAGACCTTTAGCGATTTCTTGGGAAAAATAAAAAACATTGTCATTGAGGCTGACAGTTATCAAAATTATCCTCTTGATACTATTTATGAAAAGCTGAAATTGTGCTCCCCAGGTGATGAAGACTTAGTTTATAAGACAGTCGTTTTACTGGAAAACATTCACGAGAAGACAATCATTGATGATTTGAAAATTGATACATTATTTTCTTTTTTACTGCTGGAAGATTACATAGAGGTTACATTGGAATATAATGAAAATCTTTATACGGAACAAGTAATGAAACAGGTGATTGATCACCTGTTTCATTACTTCCGGGAGGTAACCCAAAATCCTCAAATCAAACTATCTGAAATAGAAATTTTATCTGAGGATGAAAAAAGAAACATAGTATTTGATTTTAATAATACAGACGTTGCTTATCCAAGAGAACAGACAATTCAAAGAGTATTTGAAGAACAGGTTGCAAAAAATCCGGATAACATCGCCGTGGTCTTTGAGGATCAGCGACTTACCTATCAAGAATTAAATAACAAGGCGAATCAATTGGCAAGAGTATTACGAAATAAAGGGGTAAAAGCAAATCGCTTGGTAGGCATCATGGTGGAGCGCTCCTTTGAAATGATTATCGGGATTATCGGGATATTGAAAGCAGGAGGAGCCTATTTGCCTATAGCTCCGGATTACCCAGAGGAAAGAATCAGCTACATGTTGGAAGACAGTGGGACCAGGATTCTACTAACCCAGAGTCGTTTCCTTAATAGAGTCTTATATAAGGGCCATATAATTGATTTAGACGATATAAGTTTATATTGTGGCGACCAATCCAACCTGCCATTAGAAAACAATTCTCATGATTTGGCCTATGTGATCTATACTTCTGGCTCCACCGGAAAACCGAAAGGGGTCATGATCGAACATCACTCTGTTATCAATAGAATCAATTGGATGCAAGATTACTATGGGCTTGAACCCAAAGACGTTATCTTGCAAAAAACACCCTTTACTTTTGATGTATCGGTATGGGAGATTTTATGGTGGTTCTTCGTAGGAGCAAGGGTTTGCATGCTAAGACCAGGCGGCGAAAAAGAGCCTGAAGAAATAGTAAGGTCGATCGAGAAAAATAAAGTAACGACCATGCATTTTGTACCTTCTATGTTAGCCGTTTTTTTAACTTATATGGAAAATCAAATCAATGTAAATAAACTCGACAGCCTGGAGCAGGTATTTGCCAGCGGAGAAGCACTGAATCCGGAGCATGCAAATAAATTTAATACACTATTAAAAGGACAGCCTGTTAAATTGATCAATTTATATGGTCCAACAGAAGCTACCGTGGACGTATCTTATTTTGATTGTTCAACGGGGAAGGAACTTGAAATTGTTCCAATTGGTAAGCCGATTGATAATATAAAATTATTTATAGTCAATCGAAATAATAAACTCCAACCCATCGGTGTGGCTGGCGAGCTTTGTATTGCAGGAGAGGGCTTAGCCAGAGGATACTTAAACAAACCGGAACTGACGGCAGAAAAGTTTGTGGAAAATCCTTTCTTTCCGGGAACACGGATGTACCGAACCGGCGATCTTGCAAGATGGCTTTCCGATGGAAACATTGAATTTTTGGGACGAATCGATCATCAAGTAAAAATTAGAGGGTTTAGGATCGAACTGGGAGAGATCGAAACCCAATTATTAAAATATCCATCCATAAAAGAAAGCGTTGTTGTCGCTAAAGAAGGCAAAGACAGTGATAAATATCTCTGCGCGTATATTGTGGCAGAGCGGGAAGTTACTATATCAGAATTACGGGATCATCTCTCCCGGGAATTACCTGATTACATGATACCGTCTTATTTTGTACAGCTTGAGAAGATGCCGCTTAGTTCAAATGGTAAAGCGGATAGGAAGGCTTTACCTGAACCAAATAGCAGTATGAATACTGGAATTGAGTATGTTGCTCCGCGAAATGAAAGAGAAGAATTATTGACCAACATATGGCAAGAGGTATTAAAAGTAGAAAAAGTGGGAGTAAAGGATAATTTCTTCAGCTTAGGAGGAGACTCAATTAAGGCTATACAAGTAATGTCTCGCCTGAGCCAGTGCGGACTAAATTTAGAAATGCGAGATTTGTTTACGTATCCCATGATTGAAGGATTGAGCAGCCATATAACCTTGACAAGCAAGGGGGTTGATCAAGGGATGGTTGAAGGTGAAGTCGGTTTTACACCTATGCAGAGTTGGTTATTTGAGCAAAGCTTTACAGAGAAATACCACTTTAATCAGGCGGTTATGCTATATGGAAAGGGCGGATTTGTAGAAAGTATTATTAGAAAAGTTTTTTCAAAATTGGTAGAGCATCATGACGTTTTACGAATGATTATTAAGACTGATGCAGGTAATCTCGTCCAATTTAATCGAGGGCTTGAAGGCGAACTTTATTCATTAGAAATTGTAGATGTAAGGGATTGCAATAATTGTCGGGAAATAATTGCGAAAGAAGCGGATCGAATTCAAAAAAGTATTGATCTATACCATGGTCCTTTGGTTAAATTGGCGCTGTTTAAGACCAGCGCAGGAGATCACCTCTTAATTGTTATTCATCATTTGATCATTGATGGAGTATCCTGGAGGATTATACTTCAGGATCTTTTTAATGGGTATATTCAGGTATTGCATGATGAAGAAATAAAATTCGCGAATAAGACCAATTCCTTTAAAGATTGGTCGGATAGATTAGCTGTTTATGCGAACAGCCGGGAACTATTAAATGAGATAGAATATTGGGTAAAACTTGAAGAGACGGATGTAAAACCGCTTCCCAAGGATAAAGCCGTTCAGGAAAGAAGAAGCGGAGATAATGGTTATATCCAAATTAGTTTAACCGAAAGTGAAACGGAAACCTTGCTAAAACAGGTTAATTCAGCCTATAACACGGAGGTAAATGATATTTTGCTTACTGCCCTAGGTCTTACGATCAAAGAATGGACAAGGGAAGGCAGGGTATTAGTTAATCTGGAGGGACACGGTAGAGAAAGAATAATAAAGGATATTGATATATCAAGGACTGTCGGATGGTTTACGGCCCAATACCCTGTAATCTTGAATATGAGCGGTGATCAGAATCTTGCATATAAGATAAAATCAGTAAAAGAAAGCATGCGGCAGATACCCAATAAAGGGATCGGATACGGGATTCTTAAATACCAAACCTTACCTGAAAAAAAGGAATCATTAATGTTTAACCTGAAGCCGGAAATCAATTTCAATTATCTTGGACAATTTGACGGGGATGTGAATACGGAACTATTTACGATCTCCGGTATTCCTACGGGAAAATCGATATCTCCATACATGGAAAATCTGTATGCAATAGATATAAACGGGATGGTTACCAAGGGAAGGTTACTATTAAACTTCACGTATCATAAAGGTGAGTATGAAAACGACACCGTTATGAAAATTGCAGAGCTTTTCAAGAAAAATCTGCTTCGCGTTATTGATCATTGCGCAGAGCTCGACTCCACCGAAATGACACCAAGTGATTTTACTTTAAAGAGTATCACCCTTGAAGACCTTGAGGATCTTGAAGATGTATGTAGTGATGTTGAATAAAAGTATAATCATATTGATTTTATAAAAGCGGGTTTGGGAGGGAATTCAATGAATAATGGAAAGAAAAAAGATAATAAAAAAATAAAGGATATATATATGTTATCTCCTATGCAGGAAGGCATGTTGTATCATTCGCTGTTATATAGTGGGTCCAATGCGTATTTTGAACAGAGTTTCTTATCCATAGAAGGCAGTCTGGAAGTCAAATATCTTGAAGAAAGCTTGAATATGCTTATTGAAAGGTATGACATATTGCGGACTGTTTTTGTCTATGAAAATGTGGAAAAACCAGTTCAGGTTGTTATGAAAACACGCAAGGCGCATATTCATTTTGAGGATATCACCCATCTGTCAGAATTGGAAAAGAAAGCCTTTATTGAAGAATTTAAAAGGGCGGACAGACTCAGAGGATTTGATTTAAGAAAAGATCTTCCCATGCGTATCAGTGTAGTTAAAGCGGGTAATGAATCATACAAGTTACTGTGGAGTTTTCACCATATCATTATGGACGGATGGTGCATGGGCATCATTCGTAAAGAATTTCTGGCAATGTATCATTCTTTAAAAGAGAGTCGGCAGTTGAACTTAGGGGTTGTATGTCCTTACAGTGACTACATTAATTGGCTTACTCGGCAGAACCGGGAGGAGGCTGCATTGTACTGGAAAAGGTATTTGAGAGATTACGAGGAACGGGCGGTGCTTCCCCAAAATAAAGGGATTGTAACAGACGGGCAATATGAAGTGGCAGAAATAACTTTTCAGATAAACGAAAGCACAAGAAAAGGTCTAGAGAATATCGTAAAGACAAATAATGTAACCCTAAACACTATTGTTCAGTCGGCATGGGGTATCTTATTGCAGAGGTATAATAATACCAATGATGTTGCGTTCGGCGCAGTCGTATCAGGCAGACCTCACGAAATAAAAGGTATTGAGACTATGGTAGGGTTATTTATAAATACTCTGCCTGTCAGGATAAAATGCGATGAATCCGAAACCTTTGCGGGATTAGTAAATAGGGTACAGCAATTTGCAGTAGAATCTGAGCGGTTCAGTTATTATCCTTTGGCTGAAATACAAGCAAATACAGACTTAAAAGGCAGTTTAGTTGATCACATCGTGGTTTTTGAGAATTATCCTGTCGAAGAAGGCTTGGACGCTAATGAGATTGGTTTTACTGTAGGTAATAGTGAGTCTTACGAGCAGACCAATTATAACTTTAACATGATTGTCGTTCTTGGTAAGGAATTAACCGTTAAGTTTAACTATAATGCACTGGCATATGATCCAATTTTTGTGGAAAGAACAAAAGGACATTTTCAAAGGATTATCGACAGAATAATTGAAAATCCTCATGTTCTGGTAAGGGATATCGATATACTCACAGAAGAAGAACGGCAAGAACTTTTAGCGTTTAACAATACCCAGGTGGAATACCCAAAATACAAAGTGATCCATGAGCTATTCGAAGAACAGGCTGAGAAGAATCCCGATTATATTGCTGTGAACTTTGAACAAGAAGTACTTACGTATAAAGAGCTGAACAATAAAGCTAATCAATTGGCGCGAGTGCTCTCTAATAAGGGAGTAAAAAGAAATAGCATTGTAGGTATAATGACGGAACGCTCACCGGACATTATTATCGGTCTTATGGGAATCTTGAAGGCTGGAGGGGCATATCTGCCGATTGATCCGGAGTATCCTGAGGATAGAATCCGCTACATGCTAGAAGACAGCGGAACAGATATCTTATTAACGCAGCAGCACTTAGTTGACCAAGAAGTCTTCTCCCGGGAAACAATTCTTTTAGATGACCCTAACTTATACTCTGGAGATAATTCTAATTTATGCATGGAGCGTAATTCGCGGGATATAGCGTATGTGATTTATACATCAGGGTCGTCCGGCAAACCGAAAGGGGTTGAAATTGAGCACACTAGCCTTGTGAATCTGGTATCCTGGCATCAGCGCGTATATAACATCACTTTTCTGGACAGGGCAAGTCAATTGGCAGGACAGGCCTTTGACGCTTCGGTTTGGGAGGTTTGGCCCTATTTGACGTCCGGTGCGGAGTTATGGATACCTAATAATGAAACCAGAGCATCAACAACAGGGCTGATTCAGTGGCTTAAGGACAACTTGATTACTGTAAGTTTTATGCCGACACCAATGGCCGAGGCATTACTGGCCGAGGAGTGGTCAGGTGAAATTCAGCTTAGGGCATTATTAACAGGTGGGGATAAGCTGCACCGCAGACCTTCAAAAGAGATCCCCTTTACTTTGGTGAATCATTACGGTCCAACTGAGAACACGGTGGTTACAACCTGGACTTCTGTCAGCCGGGATGAGCCCAACGATGTCCTGCCTCCCATAGGTCGCCCTGTGGACAATACACAAATCTATATTGTGGACAGAAATAATAATCTGCAGCCGATTGGTATAGCTGGGGAACTTTGCATATACGGCGATGGTTTGGCAAAAGGTTATTTGAACAGGCCGGAATTGACAGCCGAAAGATTTGTAGAAAATCCCTTCGTACCGGGTAAACGGATGTATCGGTCAGGAGATCTAGCTAGATGGCTGCCCGACGGCAATATTGAATTTTTAGGCCGGATTGATTATCAAGTCAAAATCCGAGGATTTCGGATTGAACTAGGTGAGATTGAAGCAGAATTAATAAACTATCCGTCAATAAAAGAGGCTGTGGTGATTGATAAGGATGATACAAACGACCAGAAGTATTTATGTGCTTTTATTGTAGCCGAGCAGGAACTTACTACTAAGGAGCTTAGAGGGCATTTAAGTCAAATATTGCCTGAGTACATGATACCGCCAATCTTTATCCAGCTTGAAAAGATGCCGTTAACACCCAATGGTAAAATC
>JBEQCC010000096.1:0-7737 GCA_041639455.1 Pelosinus sp.
GCTCCTTTTTGTAAAATCTACATTTAAAGATGTAGTATTCACTTTAATGACAAAGATATCCTGCTTTCCAATGAATTGTAAAAATGCGCAGAAGATTCTTGGAGCGAATACGATTATGTTGTTTGTTTATGTCAAAGTATATTGACCTTATCTGAGACGCAATATAAAATAAAAGTAAAAGGTATAAAAATGTTGTATAAGTGAGAAAACATCAATTAAGGAGGTTATTATGGAAGAAACAAGTATAGAGGTACGTGAAAAATTGGTTGCTGATAAAGTGGACAAACTAGCCAGACAATTAGCCAAAAGTTGGACTATGGTGAAAAAGGCGGACGGTGCTTGGGATTTTCGAAGTTTTGACAAAGCTTTGGCGGCATATACTAGCGGGGTTGAGACGCTGACTCGCTGCTGGTCAGACTACGAACAGGACTTGGTGCAGGAAATGGAGCGCAATAGCCAGTATATGGAGAGTGACGAATATCGTCAGGAACTGGAACTGGCGCTGACGACGGCAGGCATACCATTGCAGGGAGCCTTTCCTCAATATGAATTTGTGCCTTTTAAACTGATGGTGGATGTCCCCAACAAGGAAATTCGGTTGGCTATTGGTCGTAAACAGGAAAAAACGACAGCTATGCAGCCGAAGCAGATCGCGAAATGGGTGGCTGTTAAATATCAAAAATTGATTGGTAAACGGTTTGACGCAAATGGTTTTATGCGTGATCTGTTTACAGTATATCAGGTTGCGAACAAATTGGCTTATCGTGAAGGCGAAGTTCTTTGGGGGCGGGCCGTGGCTTTGGAAGAATTATATGAGTTGTTGACGTTAAAACGTGGTTCCCGCCAGGAATATCCTAAACCATTATTTCTGTTTGAATTAGGGCGATTAAAAGAGCAATTCGAAATGAAAATGGATGAATATCAGTTCGAGTTTGGCTTCCCTCGCAAGCAGGAAAAGGCTGTGACTTTGGTTGATAGTCGAGGACGGGAGAGCCGAGTCAGTAGTCTCACTATTCATAAGGCGGTTGAGCAGGTATGATTTTGTATGATCGCGATTTGTCAGCATTACAGGCTGGGCAACCGCCATATAGTCCCGAATGGCTGCAAAAGCTGACGTTAGGACGTGAAGCGTGGTTAGACAATTTTACACAGCATTATTTACATAATTATATTTTTGTTGGTGGCAGTAAGGTAAAGGTTTTGGTAGGGAGTGAAGGAGTTGGAAAAACCCACTTATTGCGGTGTGTAGAGGCTGATGCCCGCAGCCAAGGCTATGCAGTGGCAAGTCTGTCAGCAAGGGATATGAACTGCCGCATTAGTGACCTGCCAAATTTGTACCAGCGTATTTTTCAAGGGATTGACACGGCTGCTTTAATCAAAGGAATTTGTCTTAAAGTAGCTGCCAGTCTGGGATATGGTGCAGACCGCTATCAAGGTCAAGGTGACTTACTGTCACTATTGATTGCGGATGGTTTGGCACGTTATGATGCCGAGCGGGAAATCCGTAATGCAGCTGTTCGGATTTTTAAAACGGTGGATTTTGGTCCATCTTTTGTTACCTTTGCGTATACGACAGCTTATGATGGACTGACTCTTGGGCCGGACAGTGATGTGTTCGGTTTACGGTTAAAGTGGTTATCCGGTGAAAAGCTTGACAAAAAAGAACAGCAGGAAACTGGATTATTGGAGCAACTAAAAAAAGTAAATGCCCGCTATTGGCTGAATTCATTCGTAAAACTGTTAGAACAAGCTAGTATGCCGGGACTCGTTGTTCTGATTGACGATTTGGAAGCTATTACTGAACGCGTAGCAGAAACGGGCAGATTTTTTTATACACCGAATGCAATCAAAGATACGTGTGAATTATTTCGTCAGATGATTGATGATGTAGAACTGCTGAATGGTTTGCTAGTGGTGCTGGCAGGGCGGCGGGCAATTGTTGATGATGAACGGCGCGGGTTTAAAAGCTATGAAGCTTTGTGGATGCGCCTGCAGACTGGACTCGTGCCGTCAACACGTTTTAACCCCTTTGCCGATATTGTTGATATAGATAGTCACTATGTTGCTGTAGATAATGATTTTCCACAGCGGTTAGCTGAACGAGTGAGCCGTTTTTTTAAAGCAATGGGTTTTGAACGGCAATACCGTGGTAATATGCCAGATACTGCCGGTGAACCGCCGTTGCGTAAGGCAGTGATGGATCAGGCCCTGTTGGCGGTGAAAAGCGAGGTACGTCATGAAACAATATGAGAGATATAACCCTATTCGTATGAATGCTGTAAGGGTGGTTGAATCCCTTAGGGCTGGAGTGCCAACTAGGTTTTCAACACGTTGCCTGCCTGATTTGCGTCAGAATATTACGGATTCCATCCGTACTGATTTACTTACTTTTTCGGAAGGACGCATTCCACGGGGGCGAATCATTTGGGGGCAGTATGGTCAAGGGAAAACCCATGCTCTGACGACAGTTGAACATATTGCCTTGGATATGGGATTTGCTGTAAGTATGGTTTCTCTCAGTCGAGAAGTGTCCTGCCACAGCCTGTTGCAGTTTTACAGTCGGGTTGCACCGCGCATTCGTACGCCGAACTCGACGATTATGGGGATTGAGCGGACACTCAATGACCTTGGTATTGCTGCATTGGCTAATAGTCCGGTAACGGAGCCCGACCGGTACACTCATCCACTGCCGTCCTTGATATTAGAAGACTTCTTACATACCAGCGGTGAGGAGCAAGCCTTGTTGTATGGGGATATAACAGGCATTCGATTACCAATTTCAGAGATTAAGCGTATTCACCGCCTGGCTCATAAGGAGAGTGCTCCCAAAATGCCGCCTTTTCGGATCGGCGAACACGCTACCGCTTATTTTGGTATGATGGCTGATGCGATTAAGTTATGTGGCTATAAAGGCTGGATTATTTTGGTCGATGAGCTGGAACTAATCGGGCGCCTGGGGGTTTTTGGACGCTTGAAAGCCTATCGCAATTTAGCTTGGCTATTAAATTGGGCATCAGGCATGAAATACCCGATTTATACGCTGGCTGCTGCTGCAACTCGACTACAAGATGATATCTGGTACGGCGGTGATAAAGATGACCGAACTACCATGCCCAGTGCTGCTGAGCAACGTTTTGGCGTCGAGGCTAGGCGAGAACTGGAAATATTCTTTGAACAGGCTATTAGCGCCGACAGTTTAGTGGTAGCACCGGTAGATGGCAACAGCCTGCTGGCGATGCTGGATGCGCTGGTAGATATTCACGGCACAGCATATGATTGGCTGTCAATTCTTGATACACATGCATTGGTTGCAGAACTAGGTTCTCAGCCTATTCGCACCTATGTTCGAGCAGTCTTGGAAGCATTGGATATAAAATATGTTTATAATGAAACTGTAAAAATGCAAGCGACAGAGTTAAGAGAACAGAGTCTGGAGAGCGATGACACATTTTTAACTGATCCAGATGATCGTGGTGATTAGTTGTAAATTAAGAAAAACTCATGCAAGGATAGTGAGAATCCTTACATGAGTTTTTTTATGCTTAGCATTAGAAATGTCTATTCTACGAGCTCGCAAAGGTGAGCTTTGTCGTGACAAAGTACACCGGCAGCGTCTGATTGAGAACTTCTGGGGAAGAACCTAATAGCATGACACAAATAATATAGTTACATTAGCGGTATGTCTATTACTGAGATACTGAAGATGAGCCATATTGTCCTTGTTGCACTGAGAATCCGTATTGACCTGGTTGTTGCATTCCAGATTGATTCCATCCCATTTGATAATTGGTACTATTACCTCTTAGACTTTGGATTGCACTTGACACTTCGTTTATTTTATGCTGAATTGAGTTTAAAACATACGAAGACATATCTAAGCGCTCATTGATGGCATGATTGAAGAACTGAGTAGATTGAGATACTTGGCTGGCCATATTTCTGATATTTTGAATTGAGTTGATAGCATTCTGGATGTTTCCAGAATTGATAGCCATAACAGCGTTGTCACAAGTTGAAACAATATCTTGTGACAATGACTTAGCTTTGTTGACCTCAGCGATTAATGCCTGTCCATGGTTTATGGCGTGTTGCAAGAAAGGATTTGTTTGTTGGGACAATGTATCCGCCTCCTAAAATATGATAGAAATAGTAGTTCCTATTTTAATGGATTTTTATTCATAGCCTAGGGTAAATATTAAAGAAATATAGTAAGAATTTTATGTATAGAACATAGTAATGGCTGCAGCTGAGGTAATGCAGATCAGGAGAATAGTGAAATTAATAAAGTAAAAAAAGCATTTGAGTTTGTAACAGATGAAATAGCTCATTCATGGGACATAAAAGTACACGCATTACTAAAAGAGCATCAGAAATATTAGCTTTTAAAGAAGGAATATGCTATGCAAAATCTAATTTATTAGCTGCATTCTTAGAACAATAAGTATTCCAACTGGGTTTTGTTATCAGAGATTAACTCTTAATCTGTCCAATTTCGATGATGTTACAGGTAACAAGCTTATTTGTTGCTAATTGGCTCAAGTGTCAAATTAGAGTGATTGACACTTGAGTGTCGTCAGGGGAGTATTCATATATTTGCTAATTCTAAGGTGGATGAATAGGATTGTTAATCTAACTAAGGGGGCAGAGTATATTAAACTATTATTTGTATGCAGTAAGAATAAGTGGCGTAGTCTAACCGCCGAAAAAATATTTAACGGTGTTAATGGTTATGATGTTAGGTCAGCAGGTACGGAAGATAAAGCTCGTATAAAAATAACAAGCGGGCATATTGGTTGGGCAGATTTGATTTTTGTAATGGAGAAGAAGCATGTACGAAGACTGCAAGAACGGTTTAAAGATAATCTTTCCCATAAAAAGATTATCTGTCTTAATATCCCCGATGACTATCAATATATGGATAATGAATTAATTGAACTTCTTATATCCTCCGTATCAGAACATATTGGATTACCTATGATGATGTAGATTAATAACCAACTGATGACTCATTAACTTGTCGGCATATTAATGATGTTATTGAAAAGATTATATTGGATAAGAAGAGGTCGATATAAATACTGTTGCAGAGATTATCAATTAACACAAAGGTTGGTTGCAAAAACGATAGAGATACTGATTGATTATAAAATAATGTGAAAATAGACGGTCAAATTATTGAATAGAACCCCAAGCAACGTGGCATGTCATGGAGACGCAAAGCTAGATGACATATGGAATTAGAGTTTATTCCAGTTAAGAATGCTTGTCGTTCAGTGACATGTTATAGAAGAGAATTGGAAGAAGCTCTAAGGTAGATGACTCGTGAACTCATCGTTTAAAAGAATCTTATTTTTTCAATGGCATGTAATGGAATAAGAAATGACATGTCATGGAACAGACAATAGGACCTACAGGGCTTGGTTTTACTGGCCTTTCAAAACTTGTAAACAGTGTTTTACATGCCATGTCCGTAAAAGTTTTTATTTGTCGTAAGTAGGGTGTAACCTTCAAAATGAAGATGACGTTTAAAATCAGGGGCAGATTCTTGTAGTTATTTATAATATTAAGAGGAAAAATTTGGTCGACAGAGAAATATAACAGAACAATACTAATAACGGATGATTGATAGGTAATAGGTTCTATTCATATATTGCCTCAAGTGCTTGTAAGGGTACCTGGTAATTCTGATTCACACTTTAAAATAGACATTGGTCAAGTTGTTGACTAATGTCTATTTTGAGGTTCGATTATACAACGTGGCATGTTATGGAAGGAAATTCATGAGGCACAAAGCTAGATAACATATGGACTCAGAGCTTCCTCAAGCTAAGAGTGCTTGTCCTCTAGTGACATGCATGGAAGTATATAAAAAGGGGTTGTGAGGCAGACAAATTAAGGACTCAGTGTGAGTTTTTTTAAAAAAATATCGAGTAAAAATCAAACGGAGTTGATTAAAGAAGTATTAGAATTATGCAAAATATTCTGAATGTAAAAGAACATTTTGCAGCAAATATAGTCCCTGATTTTGAACAAGAAGCTTTAGATAAATATAAGAAAATAATTGAAAATGAGTTTTTCCCGGCACGAGGATTTGATATGTTGAGGTATTCTGAGATGAATAAGGCGCTTTATAGTTTTAAAAAACAAAATCGACGACTCATATTGCGGATTTAATGATCTCGTGTGTTGAGTTTGGTGTTCAGTTTACGAATGCCTATGTTGATATCCATGTAAGAATGCTTGAAAACATGTATCATAGAAGGCTTAATGGCTATGCTTCAATTGGTTACAAAGTGAAAGTGGAAGCACTTTAGTAAGGCACGCAGAAATAATTTTTGACAAAAGTGATTTTTTAACAATTTATAGCAATGATATTTTGAATGCTGTCAATGAGGTTATCATTATCAGTCCGTTTGTTACCAAAAGGCGAATTGTACAGATGCTTCAGTATTTAGCTGCTACAGTAAGCAGGCAAGTAAAAATAACTGTTATAACTAGACCTGCTGCAGATTTTAAAGAAAGGATCAAATGACTCTGCACGCTACTTTTGATATGTTAAAAGAGACAGGTATTAATATGTTATTCAAATCCAATATACACCAGAAACAAAAAGATCAATCTGTCCATCTAAGACAACACTCGTCTTTTTAGATTTTCTGCCGAAAAAACGTCCGCTTTCCGAGCGTTTGTAGAGAAGAACAAATCCGTCACCTTCCCAAAAAGAGCTTTTAGACGGTCGTGTTTGCGACCACTAAACAGAAAGAGTGCTTTTTGAAAAGGATCTATCTTGAAATTCTGCTGAAACATAGACGCAAGATCATAGATGGATTTACGCATGTCCGTATGACCACAAGCTAGATCTGCTTGGCAGAAGTAAAATCTCCTAACATGTTGGTAACACTTGACGAAGGATTGATAGGGTATTTTTTAATAAATCTGGTGAGGTAGATTCGTATACATCGAGCGGAATCCCACCATAAATCAAGGTGAGTGCTGGACTGACATTCAGCGATAAGTGAAGACCAGTTTTTTAGACGAAATTGACGAGTAGCTTGCTTAGTATCCAAAGAAAAATATACTTCCTTAACGTTTTTCAAGTAAACTTGAATTTGGTCTATTATCTCATGCTAGATAGCACTTTACTATCCATTCGGTTATTGTACGGTTACGAATTTTGCCTGTCAGCCACAATTACTAATGTTAAAAATTGCGCGATCTGCTCGTGAAAAAGTATAATGGAATTTATTAATAATGATTATCAATAAATAAAAAAAGTTATTGATAAGAGGTGAGAAATATGCTAAAATTAACCTCATAAAAGATGTAATTGTTTTGAAAATGAAAGGAGAACATCAAATGATTAGTACAAAACTTCAAGATGCATTTAACAATCAAATTCAAGCTGAAATGTATTCAGCACATATTTATTTAGCAATGTCTGTAGAAAGTGAGGCTAAAAATCTTAGGGGCTTTGCTAGCTGGCTTAGAGCTCAATACCAAGAAGAAAATAGTCATGCTTTTAAATTAATCGATTATTTATTAGAACGCGGCGGCAGTGTTAAACTACAGGCGATTGAAGCACCAGCTGCTGAATATGGTACGCCAGTAGAATTATTTGAAAAAGTATCGGCCCATGAAACATATGTCAGCAATTTAATAAATAAATTGTATGAAGTGGCCTTAGAAGAAAAAGATTATGCTGCACAAATCTTCTTGCAATGGTTTATTACTGAGCAG
>JBEQCC010000097.1:0-7698 GCA_041639455.1 Pelosinus sp.
TACGATGATTTTACTTACTTCCCTGGAAACGAAAGACTCCAGCTACTCCGAATAAAACAAAAATAGTTCCCCAGATAGTCCAAATAGTGATTTGTTCGTTTAGAATAAACCATCCTAAAATAGTTGCAACAACTGGATTTACATAAGCATAGGTCATAGCAATATTTGTTGGTAATAAGCGGATTGCAAATACAAATGAGGTATAGGCAATAATTGAGCCAAATATTACGAGATAGCCCCAGGCCAACCAAGCTTCATTAGTGGGTGTGGGGCTAGGCTCTTGAAAGAGAATAGCCATAATAATAAATACGATACCGCCAAGTAATTGTTGGTAACCTGAAACGAGTACAGTAGGCAAAGAGACTGGATTTCTACTTTGAAATACTGAACCAGCGGCCCAGCTAATCGTTGAGAAAATTAATCCTGCGACTGATAATAAATCGGCTTTTATTCCAGTCAATAATATAGGAATAGTTAAAATGGTTACCCCGGTAAAGCCTGCAATAAGAGATAGTATAAGTAATCGAGAAGGGAGTTGTTTATTTAAAACTGACTCTAATATTGCCACCCAGATTGGCATTGATGCAAATATGACAGCAGCTAGACCGGAATCCACTCTTTGCTCAGCCCAAATAACTAATCCATGACCGCCATTCCATATTAACACTCCAGAGAAAGCTATTCTGATGAATTCGCTACTTGAAAGACAAATTTTTCTATATTTCCAGAAGCAAAAAAATAGAAGAATTATTCCAGCAGATAGTATTCTCATAGCACCCATGGTGAATGGGGGAAAGCCAGATCCTTCCTGAACAGCTAAACGAATTGCTAAATAAGTACTGCCCCAAACTGTCCAAATTACCAACAAATGAAAAAGAGCTATTGGAGTTAAAGATTTTTGCTGAATTAGCCCGATCTCATTTTGGACTTTCATGCTTCTATGGCTATTTCATCAGATTTAGTTACTACAAAATCTCTGATTACTAAAGCGTCTAGTCCAGAAGAATAAAATGCTCGTAAAGCATCAGCTGGTGTGCATACAACTGGATCTGCTCCATTAAAAGATGTATTTAAGATTACAGGGACACCGGTGATTTCCCGGAAGTTGTTTATTAAATTGTAATACTTCTTATTTTTTTCTTTTGTAACGGTTTGTACCCTAGCTGTGCCGTCGATATGAATTGATGCAGGTATATATTCTTGCATCTCGGTTTTTGTAAGAAAAGAGATATTCATATGTGGCGATTCATAGACCTTAGTGAAGTAATCACTAATTGCTTCTGATAAAATAGAGGGGGCAAAAGGGCGCCACATTTCTCTGAATTTGACAAACTTATTTACTTTATCTTTCATTTCTAATGTGCGAGGGTCTGCAAGAATTGATCTATTTCCCAGTGCGCGAGGACCATATTCCATGCGTCCTTGAAACCAACCAATGATATTTCCATTTGATAATAATTCGGCGGCAATTTTTTCGGGATGGACTACTTTTTTGTAAGCAATTTTATAGAGCGATAAAACATTTTCTATTTCTTCATTTGTGTATTCTGGTCCGAAGTAGACATCTTCTTGCTTTGGCGGCCTAAGTCCTGTGGTTTTAGCATACCAATAGAGGGCAGCACCTACTGCAGTTCCCCCGTCATTGGCTGCAGGTTGTACATATATCTCATCAACAAAACTTTGATTTAATAGTAAGCGATTGCCCTCGCAGTTTAAAGAAACGCCCCCACTTAATGCGAATTTTGTACATCCAGTTTTGTTATATAAGTTTCTAGCGAGAAACAAAAGAATATTTTCATAAGTCCTCTGGACATGGTATGCCAAAGATTTACTAACATTATCTATTTTTCCGGTTGGATGCTTATATTGTTCTAATTTCCTCATTTCTTCTCTGTTAATAGAGTATCTGTTATCAGCATACTCTACTATTTTGTTGAAAATCATTTCTAAATCAGGTGAAGGGCTACCATAAGGTGCTAATCCCATCGTTTTTCCTTCTTGTCCAATATTAGAATAAAGACCACAAATATGAGTGGCATAACTATATAAATGACCTAAAGAATCCTTAATTGGATATTCTTCAAGTACTTCAATTTTTCCATCTTTCCCATGCATTAAGGAGACAGCAGTAGATTCACCTCTGCCATCAATAACGAGAATATTGCATTCATCGAAATCTGATAAATAATAGGTTCCTGCGGCGTGGGCTAGATGGTGATTGATACCGATCCAATTGCTTATCCCGTTTTTTTCCATTTCGCGTTTTACTTGTAAGTATAACATTTGGTTATCAGCACGAATTTTATTTGTCCCTGCCAAGTTTGAATCGTCATGACAAATTGTATTGTATTCAAAAGGATGTTCATTGTCTTTGAATAAATCAAAATCAAAGGATGTAACTATATGTTCAATGTCTTTTAATGTTATACCTTCGGATTTCAATAGCCATTGAATTGATTGTGTGGGAAATTTTTCAGAATGTTTTTGTCGATTAAAGCGCTCCTCCTCAACTGCACCGATGATTTTCCCATCTTTAATTAGGGCAGCTGAAGTAGCATGAATCAAATTTAAACCTAATACATACACTTAACATACCTCCCATAATAAGTAAATTTTTGGTCCGTAAAATGAATAATATATGATAAATATGTAAAAGTAAAGTGTAATTTACAAAAAAAACAGTTGATACGAAAAAAAAGAGTACTGTGAGTGGACAATTGTTTATTATTCTGTAGCGTTGGAGTAGCGTCTGATAATTGAAAAAAAGTGAGATTAAAAGTTGCATAGGTGAGTTATAATCTAATCTCTGAAAAATATGTTAGCAACTATGATCATTCATATTTTTACTAATAAAAGTATTGAAAAGAACTTCTTGTCGTTTTGCCGTTTCCATTCATATTCCAGGAAGGTGGCGGCTCAGACACTTGCTGTCCTTGGTGAAGAAATAAGACTTCGCTGCCTATAGCCTGGGCTTCTTCTGGTGAATGGGTGACAAGTATAAATGGAATGTTCCAGATTTCCTGCAGTCTTTTTAGCTCATCCTGCAGTTCGTAGCGGCTTTGGGCATCTAGAGCAGATAAGGGTTCGTCAAGTAAAAGAATCTGAGGCTCAGCCATTAATGCGCGAGCCATAGCCACTCGCTGTTTTTCACCACCCGACAATTGGCTGATTGTGCGGTGGGGCAGGTGTTCAATTTTTAGTAAGGTAATGAGCTTTTCATATAATTCATTTGCCTGATGGCTGGGAGTTTTTACTCCATACCAAATATTATGCTTTACATTCATATGGGGAAACAATGCAAAGTCTTGAAACATATAGCTGACATTCCTCGCTCTGGGAGGTAAGTGGATCGGGGTTTGTGAAGCATAAAAAACAGTTCCGTTGGAGATAATGCTGCCTTCATCTGGTTTCAGTAAACCCGCAATACAGCGCAAGATGGTTGTTTTTCCACAGCCGGAAGGGCCAAATAAAACAACGGTTTTATTTGGAGCAGTAAAGGAGATATTCAGAGTGAAATCAGATAATTTTTTTTTGATATCTACTGTTAGCATGAACGTGCTCCTTCCTGTTAGTGCAAAGTAATGTTTTTTCCTTTCCAATGGTTCAATCCGAAAATAATAGAAAAAGTGATCACACTGATGATGATTACATACATTCCTGCTGTTACCAAGTCATTTGATTCCGTTGCGAAATAAATTGCCAATGGAATGGTTTGCGTTTTGCCGGGGATATTACCGGCAATCATAATCGTAGCGCCAAATTCCCCTAAAGTTCTTGCAAAGGACAGTACCAAACCGGATACCAGTCCCGGCCAGGATAATGGCATAGTAACCGTCCAAAATACCCGCCATTCGCTGGCACCTAGGGTACGAGCGGCGTCTTCCAATGTTTTATCAACACTCTCAAAAGCTGCTTTAGTACTTTGATACATCAAAGGTGATACAACAGTACCAGCAAGAACAGCGGCAGATTGGGTAAAAATAATTTGCATATTAAAATATTCTTTTAAAAGGATACCCACTGGTCCTTGTTTGCCAACTAAGATTAACAGTAAAAATCCAATGACTACAGGAGGCAAGACCAAAGGCAGCGTAAAAAAAGATTCTAGAGCTGCTTTGCCTGGAATATCTACGCTTCTCATCACGTAAGCCGACAGAATACCAAGAAAAAAAACAAACATTACTGATATAGAAGCAACTTTAATAGAGAGAATGACGGGCTGCCATTCGACCATGCGTTTCACCTGCACCATCATTTTATATTTGTATTACATAGAACGCACTAAGGATTCGCATAGGTTAGGGAGCATGAGTGCTCTGTTGAGATACTTAATTTAGCGTCCTCATACTATTCTAACAGCCAAAATCTTTAGTGCGTTTTACTGTATTATTTATTCATGGTAAAACCATATTTTTCAAAGATCGCTTTACTTTCAGGAGTGCTTAAATAGGCAAGAAAATCTGCTGCTGCTTTTTCTTGTTTCGTTCCTGATAAAACTGCCGCTGGATAGACAATTGGCTGGTGAGAGCCTTCTGGTGCAGTAGCGGCAATTTTCACTTTGTCACTGGCTGCGGCATCTGTTTTATATACGATACCAGCTTCTACGTTGCCTGTTTCCACGTAGGTTAAAACCGTACGGACATCTTTTGCAAGAACTGCTTTACTTTGTATTTTATCCCAAATCCCCAATTTCTTAAGGACTTCTTGTGCATATTGTCCTGCTGGTACCGACCCTGTTTCACCAATACTTACTTTTTGAACATCGTCCTTTGTTAAATCTTCATATTTGGTGATGTTGAGGGTAGAGGCTGTGGGAACAATCACAACGATTTTGTTCTCTACTAAGTTTTTGCGTGTAGCCTTATTCACTAGATTTTTTTCTTCTAAGTCATTCATCTGTTTTGGTGCTGCGGAAATAAAAATGTCAGCGGGAGCGCCTTGTTCGATTTGCTTTTGTAGAGCACCTGAAGCTCCAAGATTATAGATTAGCTTGCTATTGGGATTTTTAGTTTCATAATTTTTTTGAATTTCAGCAAGGGCATCCTTGAGGCTGACAGCAGCGGATATGTTTAGTTCAGTTTTGGACGGCGGCGTGGCTGGAGCTGCTTGTTTTTCACTGCTGCAACCTGCTAGTAATGATGTAATTAAAAGAGCTGCCATCATAAAAGAGAATAAGCGATTTTTCATAGTATTTCCCCCTCGTGTTTCATTTTGTTAGAGAATTAATCTCCAGGAATTGGTACTCACTTCCTTCAAAAAAAATCAACTAACATAGCTCAACAGAACTAGATTAGCTGATATGCCTTTGTATCACAGTGTAGGATTAAAACAAAAGATACAAAAAAGTTTCTTTTAAGGAAAGTAGATACTTGTATTATCATTAAAATACTACAAATCGAAACGAGAGTCAATAGAAAAAAAGTCAAAATCATAACATAAAAGAATTAAAACAAACACAACATGTATGGATAATTCGGATTAAGTTGGTTTTAGTTGGGATGAATTTTGTTCTGTATATAATAAAGTACCGACTGGAACGTTTATCACGCAGCAAGTCGGTACTTCATTGTGCACGGGTAGGATTAGACTTCTGCTATGATATCTCCCATTTGTGATATATCATAACCGCCCATACCGGCTATTTCATTGCGAAATGCAGGAGAACGCAGTATGGACAATAAGGCTTTAAAGTGAGGTTTGTCCAAGTCATGACGTAACATGACTAAATCATAACGTTCCTTTTGCAGCGGAATAAATTCTATATTCTGTACCTGCATCGCTGCTTTCTCAATCCCTAATCCAACATCAGCCTCACCGCGGGCGACGGAGCTGGCGATAGCAAGATGGCTGGTTTCTTCCTGGCTATAGTTCGGAATGGTTCTGGGATCAATTTGTAGCTGTCGGAACTTTTCATCGAGAAGCACTCGGGCTCCTGAGCCTCGCTCCCTATTAATGAAACGAATATCTGGCTTGATTAAATCCGACCAGTCTTTTATATTCTTAGGGTTGCCCGGGGCTACATAAAATCCTTCTTGGCGATATACTAGATTAATAATAAGTGCTCGTTGTCCTGGCAGCAGGCGACGAACATAAGGGGTGTTATAGTCCCCTGTATCCCCGTCCCATAGATGAGTCGTAATCAAATTGGCTGTGCCGTGATATAAGGCATTCAGACCATCCATACTGCCGTTATAGGAACGCAGAAACCTGACATGAGGCATTTGTTTTTCCAGATGCCGCGTTAATACATCCAGAGCAGCATCTTGTCCATAGATAATCAAGCCATCTTGAATAGAAGAAGGGGTAGTGTTCATTTGTACATCAGGCTGAGAAACCGATTGGCTTGTGCTTTTTGATTTATTCATGAAAATATCTAAATCGGATGCTTCGATACGCAGCTTGCGTCCGATGTGATAAGCGGTCAATTCACCGCGTTTGATAAATTCATAGACGGTGAAGCGTGAAATTCTAAGTAATCTTGCTACTTCCTCCGGGGTGTAAGATACAGTATCAGACAAGTGCTTTCACCTCATCGTTTCATATATTGTACTCTTAACAGCATATCTTATTTTCAACAATTTCACAACGGACAATCAATAGTTAGACGGTTATTTTTATATCACTCTCAGCTATGCTATGATATATATAATGAGATGCAAACTATAGCGGGCTGGAAATCGGATAATTTGAGAAAAATGAGGTTTAGAATCCTATGGATAGAGAATATATTGCAAAGTATGCTTTTGGTGAAGAAATAGCACAGGCATTAGAGGAATTAGGGTACGAGATACTTACTAAGGTTCAGGAAAAAGTCATACCCTTGGTGCTTGCTCAGGAAGATATTATAGTAAGGTCCCAGACGGGCAGTGGTAAGACAGCGGCTTTCGCCATCCCCGTTTGTGAAAAAATAAAAGTAGAGCAAAAAAATCCCCAGGTATTGGTCCTTACGCCAACGCGAGAATTGGCAGTACAGTTAAAACAGGATATTGCCAATATCGGCAGATTTAAGAGAATCAGATGTGCTGCTGTTGTTGGCAGGCAATCCATGGAAATGCAAAAAAGAGAATTAAAGCAAAGGGTGCATGTGATCGTTGGTACTCCCGGGAGAACCTTAGATCATCTAGAAAGAAAAAGTATGAATGTAGAAGAAGTACAGTATCTGATTATTGATGAAGCAGATAAAATGCTGGATATGGGCTTTATTGAGCAGGTGGAAGCTGTCATAAAAATGTTGCCCGACGATAGGGTTACTATGTTATTTTCTGCTACCATGCCAGAAAAGATTCAGGAAATATGCAGGCAATATATGAAGAATCCGATAAAAATAGAAATTGATTCAGAGAATCCCAGTTTACAGAACATTGAACAATGCTATTATGACATAGAAGAAAATGAAAAGTTGACTCTGATTACGCAAATACTACAGATAGAAAGACCGGGCACCTGTATTCTCTTTTGCAATACAAGAGACAAGGTGGAAATGCTGTTGACAAAGATGAAAGAGAAAGGCTACTCTTGCGGCAGCCTGCATGGTGGTATGGAACAAAGAGATCGTTTGGACTCCATTCAAAGTTTTAAAAGAGGGGAGTTTCAGTTTTTGATTGCGACGGATGTGGCGGCAAGAGGTATCCATATTGATGAGATATCCCTTGTGGTTAAGTATGATATGCCACTAGATAATGAAAGCTACGTACATCG
>JBEQCC010000098.1:0-7607 GCA_041639455.1 Pelosinus sp.
GATATAAAGAAGGAGATGATGTTATGTCCAATGTAGTTAATAATACAGCCAATATAAGTGCAGCTACTAATACACCTACCAGTGCAGTAGCGAAGAGTTCAAATAGCTCTTTAGGGAAAGATGATTTTTTGAAATTACTTGTTACACAACTTCAATATCAAAATCCGTTGGATCCTATGGATAATACAGCATTTGTTGCGCAAATGGCACAATTCTCCAGCTTAGAGCAAATGCAAAATTTAAATGCTACAATGGCTAAGATGCAAGCCGGCAATCTGATCGGCAGTAAAATCAATTTTTCAGATGACAGCGGCAATTCGATTACAGGGGTAGTGGGAGGAACAAGCACCGCTTCTGGAGTGACTAGTTTGGTTGTTGGAGTAGATGCTGTACAATATCCGGCCTATCTTCCTACCACAACAGGCGAATTAGTTAATCGCGCAGTTAGTTGGACTGATAGCAGCAAGGTTTCACGTTCAGGAGTAATTCAGAGTGCAACTGTTGATAGTAACGGAACAGTGCAGGTTACAGCAGTACAAACGGATTCAAATGGAGCAGTACTAAAGGATTCAAATGGAAAAATAGTAACAAGTACCTTTGCATCGCAGCAAATTACTAGGCTGATTGTTCCAACAACAGTTGATTTGAGTAAAGTAACTGAGACTGCAAAATAGTTAAGTCAACAGGAGGTTAAAGATATGACTGACAATAGTATATATCGCCTACAACAGTCTATGACTCCTGTAAGCCCGATTGCTGGAAAGTTAATCAATAATGCAAAAAATAATCAAGGGAAACAAAATGTTGCACCTTTTGATCAAATTTTATCTCAAGAGTTAACAGGTGTAAAATTTTCTCAGCATGCTCTGCAACGGCTGCAAAGTAGGAATATTAAACTGGGGCAGACAGAGTTACTTAAATTGAATGAAGCGGTGGAAAAAGCTTCACAAAAAGGTGCGAATGAATCTTTGGTATTCATGAGTAATAGTAATCTAGCCTTAGTGGTGAGTGTGAAAAATAAAACAGTGATTACGATTATGGATGGTGCAAATAGCAAAGATAATGTATTTACGAATATTGATAGTGCGGTAATTGTATAAGGCTGGACCTCTGATGGAGAGCCTTGGGCTGTTGATTGATTGATACAGTCACAAATATAAAAAAAGTGAGGTTGGTTTATTATGATGCGTTCTTTGTACGCTGCAGTCTCTGGCTTAAAAGGGAATCAAACCTATATGGATGTTATTGGTAATAATATTGCAAATGTAAATACAACAGGTTATAAAGCATCTAATGTTACATTTCAAGATATGCTGAGTCAAACACTTCAGGGGGCTTCCAGTCCTTCAGGCACTCAGGGAGGGACAAATCCCATGCAGGTAGGTCTGGGTGTGGGGGTGGCCAGTATTAGTACCAATTTTACTGATGGCAGCACACAGTCGACAGGAATATCAACAAACCTGGCGATTTCGGGTGATGGATTCTTTGTTGTGGGTACCCCTACGAATCAAATGTATACCCGGAGTGGTGATTTTACAACAGATCGGCAAGGAAATTTCGTTAATAGTGCAGGATATCGTGTACTGGGTTGGCAGGCTGATGCTTCTGGTGTTGTTGACACTACCCAGCCAATATCAGCGTTGCAAATTCCCGTAGGTTCAACGATGGCAGCTAAGGTATCCACTACAATTACCCTTGCTGGTAACTTAAATGGGGGTGCTACTGCATTAGATGCAGCGACAGTAAGCAGTAATGCTGCTGCTGCGGTTATTGCAGCAGGAAATTTGGTAAGTTCAGTTTCTGCTGCTAGTACTGCAACACAATCAGCAGTCAACGCAGCACAAACAGCAGCACAAACAGCACAAACAGCAGCCACTGCTTTTGCTAATGCTGCTACTGCACCTGCTAAAGCTGCAGCTGCAATTACAGCTTTAGATGCTGCTAATGCCGCGGTTGCGGCTGCGAAAGTAGCTGCGAATGCAGTTGCGGCAGATACTACAATGACACCAGTATTAAAAGCTACTGCTGTAATTGCAGCTGCTGCACTATCTGAGGCTACAAGTAAAACTGCTGCAACTAATGATTCAGCCCAGCCAGTTTCCTATGATTTATATGATACCCAAGGAAATAAATATACATTAACTGGTTCGATTACCAAAACAGGCGTTAATACCTGGACATTTACACCATCGTCGAAAATCATTGGTGGTACGGATGGAAAAACTACAGTTGCTACTGTTACAGGGGGATCGTCTACCATCAAATTTAATGCAGATGGTACCTTTGATACCAGTACTGTATTCAATGCTTTAACCATTGATCCAACTGGCGGCCCATATGAAGGGGCAGGTTCTTTCACAGTACAACCTAGTGGTTCGACAATGACTCAAAATGGCAGCGATTCTACGGCAAAAATCAGAAATACAGATGGTTATGCTGCTGGTACTCTAAATGGAAAAACGATTGGTACTGATGGTACTATTGTGGGGAGTTTTACCAATGGGAGAACCCAAGCCATTGGACAGGTAGCCTTAGCTATATTTAATAATTCTGATGGTTTACTTTCTGCGGGAGGTAATTTATATACAAAAACAACCAATTCCGGTGAGCCTCAGATTGGTTCGGCAGGTACTGGGGGACGTGGCTCATTTACTCCTGGCAGCTTGGAAATGTCCAATGTGGATTTAGCACAGCAATTTACCAATATGATTGTTGCTCAGCGTGCATTCCAGGCTAATTCTAAAATTATTACGACTGATGATAGCATGCTGGAAGAGGTTGTAAATCTTAAACGTTAATACTAGGTAAGGGGGGCGAAAATCCCCCCTTCTATAAAATGTGAATGTATGGAGGCTTTTTTATGATAAAAGTAGCGCGTCTTAAATCTCAAGAGGAATTTGTATTAAATGCAGAATTGATTGAAACGATTGAAGAAACGCCTGATACCGTAATTACCCTTACGAGTGGTAGAAAGCTGATTGTCGAAGAAACTATGGACGAAGTGGTGCGTAAAGTAATGGATTATCGTCGAGCTATTTTTGGTAAGTTTAGATAAATATACCTATTGTTAAGAATAATGCCTGTTTATCAAGAATGAAAATTATATGATAAATAAGAGTTTTATTGTCATTTTAATAAGTTAAAGGATAAGTAGTAAGAACTTGTAGTTAAATGTATTCGTGTTAAGTTAATTTATATAGTCTAAAATGGGGGTGTAACAGTGGCTGATGGTCAAAAGAAGTTTCCAATGATGCTTATGGTAGGGATGATTGTATTTGGTTTATTATTGGCTGGGGGAATTTCCTACTTTATTGCGACTAAAATTGTTGCTGATAAAGCTGTGGACAAGAAAAGTTCTCAACGCGAACCAGGTGTTTTTGTAAAATTGGGTGATGCAAAAGATGGGCTGCTGATTAACATTGGTGGTGCAAGTAGTGGACGTTATTTAAAGATTGGACTTATTGTAGAATTGAAGCCTGATAAAAAAGCTACAGTTGCCACCGGAAAGATGCCGTCACCAGAAGAAATAAAACTTGCAGATACAGCTGTTTATGTATTACGATCTCTAAAAATCGAAGATTTTGATCCTCTCAAGCAAGAACAGTTAAAAGAACTTTTGAAAAATGAAATTAATAAATCTTTTGGTGATGATCGAGTGTATGACGTATATATAACCAATTTTGTTTTGCAGTAGATTTAGAATGTATGCCGTATTATAATATGTAATAGAGTGGTGGAAAGGAGAGAACGTATTGGCAGGTTCAGATGTGTTATCCCAATCTGAAATTGATGATCTGTTATCTGCATTATCTACAGGCGTAGTATCAGCCGAAGAAATAAAAGATGAGCAGAAACAAAGAAAAATAAAAGTCTATGATTTTAAGCGCCCAGATAAATTTTCTAAGGATCAAATTCGTACCTTATATATGCTGCATGAAAATTTTGCTCGTCTTATGAACACTTACCTTTCCGCACATCTTCGGACGCTTGTACATATTGATGTAGCTTCTGTTGATCAATTAACGTATGAAGAGTTTATTCGTTCATTGCCCAATCCAAGTGTTATTGGCGTTTTTCAAATGCGCCCTCTTAAAGGGAATGCGATTCTGGAGCTGAATCCGAATGTGATTTTTTCGATTATTGATCGCTTGTTTGGCGGTCCCGGTTTACCTCCTGCCAAAACACGATCATTAACTGACATTGAAGAAGCGATTGTTAAAAGAGTGATAAACAAAACGCTGGAATGTTTTTCAGACGCATGGAAGCAAGTGGTTGCGATTGAGCCTAAGTTAGAAATCATCGAATCAAATCCTCAATTTACGCAAATCGTACCGCCTAATGATATGGTCGTTATTATTACATTACATGTAAAGATCGGCCAGGTAGAAGGACTAGTTAATATTTGTATTCCGTATCTAGTGCTTGAACCTATTATGTCAAAATTGACTACTACCTATTGGGTTGCTTCTTCTGTTGCTAAGCAAGCATTGCCTGAGCATATTAATGCAATACAGCGTAAGTTAGAAAAAGCTTTTATTCCTCTATATGTAGAATTAGGAAGAACGACAGTTACTGTGCAGGAATTATTAGGCTTAGTGGTGAATGATGTATTGCAGTTAGAGAGTAAAATAGAAAACGATCTGAATGTAATTGTAGGTCAACGCGAAAAGTTTAGAGGGAAGCCAGGACTCTCAGGACATAAGGTTGCATTACAAATAACACAAGTAATTTCAGAAGGAGATGAAAATTATGACTGAAGGCTTTCTATCCCAAGATGAGATTGATGCCTTACTAAGGGGAGAAGCTACTTCATCCTCTTCAACGCCTGAGTTATCCGCAATAGAACAAGATGCCCTTGGTGAAATTGGTAATATTTCTATGGGAAGTGCGGCAACTACATTGTCTGTATTGCTTGGACGCCGGGTATCCATTACTACACCGCGTGTGTCTGTTTCCAATTTAGAGGAGATCAAGGGGCAATATCCTTTGCCGTATTTGGTTATCGAAGTTGGCTATACACATGGCATTGTAGGGACCAATGTTTTAGCGATTCGAGAACAAGACGCATTAATTATTGCAGATTTAATGATGGGGGGGGATGGACTTAATCCACCTACTGAATTAAATGAATTATACATGAGTGCCGTGAGTGAGGCTATGAATCAGATGATGGGCGGAGTAGCAACATCTATGTCAACTATGTTCCGAAAGAAAATAGACATTGCTCCGCCGAATGTAAATTTGATTGATTTTGCAGTTGCTTCTAGCATTACGAATGCTGTTGGCACCGATGACAACATTGTTCGTGTTGCTTTTCGTATGGAAGTGGAAGATTTAATTGATAGTGAAATTATGCAAATTTTACCGATTGATGTAGCAAAAGAAATGGTGGACAGCCTTATGAATGCCGTACAGCCACCAGTAGCTGCGCCAGTTGCAGATGCTCCCAAGGCTGCAGATACATCGGCATCTCAAGCCCAGACTGCAAAAGCCCAGCAGCAAGTGGCAGCTGCTTCAGTCGCAAAGCAGCATATACAGCCTGTTAATGTACAACCTGTACAATTTGCTCCTTTAGTACAGGGGACGATGCCGGTTACTGATACGAATATTGATCTTATTATGGATGTGCCATTACAAGTGACGGTAGAACTTGGCAGAACTCGTAAATTAATTCGTGATATTCTAGAATTAGCGCCTGGTTCAGTAGTGGAGCTGGATAAATTAGCGGGTGAGCCTGTAGATATACTAGTGAATGGGAAACTTATTGCCAAGGGTGAAGTTGTAGTAATTGATGAAAATTTTGGTGTAAGAATTACTGACATTATAAGTCCACTAGAGAGGACCTATAGTTTACAATAGTTATGATAATGGATAATAGAGTAATCAGGAGGAGATAAAATAATGGCGACTAGAGTGTTAATTGTTGATGATGCTGCATTTATGCGTATGATGGTTAAAGATATTTTGAGTAAAAATGGATATGAGATCGTAGGTGAGGCTGAAAATGGAGTAAAGGCTTTAGAAAAATATCAAGAGCTAAAGCCAGATCTTACGACTATGGATATTACTATGCCAGAAATGGATGGCATTACTGCAGTGAAAGAAATTAAAAAACTTGATCCTAATGCAAAAGTCATTATGTGTAGTGCGATGGGGCAACAAGCAATGGTTGTTGAAGCGATTCAGGCAGGTGCCCGTGATTTTATTGTTAAGCCTTTTCAGCCAGATCGAGTATTGGAAGCTGTTCGCAAAGCGGTTGGTTAATAATGAATAAGAACAACTATCAAGCTTTTTTGAGGCTTTTCTTACTGCTATTTTGCATTGGAATATTTTTTAGTGGACAAGTTTATGCTGTAGAATCCAATGGCGATTATTTGCAATATCAAGAGCCTAAGCCTACGACCTCTACGTCTTGGCTTTCCATGGTTTCCTATGTTCTTTCTTTACTAATAACCTTTGCAGCTGTTATTGGTCTTGCATATTTTGCTTCCCGTTTTTTAGGAAAAAAATTGGGAAGCTTATCTGCTAGTGGCAGTAGTAGAGTCATTAATACATTATCCTTTGGTGCAAATCGTGCTGTTTATATAGTGGAAATTGCAGGTAAATTTTTGGTACTAGGCGTTACGGATCATACGATTACCGTATTGCAGGAAATAACAAACCCTGAGGAAATTGAAAAAATGAAAGCAGAACAATCAACAGCAGCCATAAATCAATTTGATACTATTTTTCAAAAGCAGCTTGCTTCTCTGCAACGATTTTCACAAACGTTTCCTACTGCTTTTGGTGATATGCAGAGTAAACAAAAAAATGAAAGTGGGAAGAGGTAGTGGCTAAAATTCGAAATGCTATGATTGTTTTTACTGTTTTCATTAGTTTATTTGTTATACCAGCATTGGCAAATGCCGCACCTTTAGTTCCTCTTCCTAAGATTAATGTTGAAGTTGGGACCGCTACTGCGCCTAAGGATGTTGCACTTAGTTTGCAGATTTTACTCACGATGACGGTATTAACGTTAGCTCCGTCGATTTTGATTATGATGACTTCCTTTACACGCATCATTGTAGTTTTATCGTTCTTGCGCAGTGCTCTTGGAACTCAGCAAATGCCACCTAATCAGGTTATGATTGCCATGGCATTGTTTCTAACTTTTTTCACGATGTCTCCCTATCTTGAGCAGTCAAATCAAAACGGGCTGCAGCCATATTTAGCTGGCAATATTACTCAGGAAGCTGCAATGACGGAAATTTTAAAACCAGTGCGTGAGTTTATGTTTAAGCAAACACGGGAAAATGATTTGGCGTTGTTTGTAAATTTATCAGAAGGTGTTCGACCTAATTCACCAGAAGATGTTCCGACAAGTACGTTAATACCATCTTTCATAATTAGTGAGCTAAAGACGGCATTTCAAATAGGATTTTTGATTTATATGCCCTTCATTGTTATTGATATGGTGGTTGCAAGTACATTGATGTCCATGGGGATGATGATGCTGCCTCCAGTCATGATTTCTCTGCCATTTAAGTTATTATTATTTATCTTAGTGGATGGTTGGAACTTGATTGTTCTCTCATTAATTAATAGTTTCCGCTGAAGGAGGAAATATG
>JBEQCC010000099.1:0-7575 GCA_041639455.1 Pelosinus sp.
ACGTAGCTCATGACTGTATTGTTGGGAATCATGTGATTATGTCTAATGCAGCGACATTAGCTGGTCATGTGGTTGTAGAAGACCGAGCTGTCATTGGTGGCTTAACTGGAGTTCATCAATTTGTAAAGATTGGCATGAATGCAATGGTGGGCGGCGCATCCAAAGTGGTGCAGGATATCCCTCCTTTTGTGATTGCAGATGGACATCCAGCCCGCGTATCAGGACTCAATAATGTGGGGATGGCTCGCTCTGGCATTAGCCGAGAAGCCCGCAACAATATCAAAAAAGCATATAAAATATTGTATCGTTCAGGGCTGCCTTTGACGCAAGCCATTGAAGTTATGGAACAAGAATTAGAATCCTATCCTGAAGTGGAACATTTCCTGCGTTTCCTGCGTAATGTAGAACGGGGTGTCTGCCGCGGTCGTCGGGACGGAGAATAGGAGTTTACAAATGAAAACAATAGGTTTATTAGCTGGTGTTGGAAGATTGCCAGTAGAATTTGCCCGTGCCGCTCGCGGCATGGGCTTTACCGTGATTGCTATTAGCGTAGTGCCTGGTACAGATGAAGAGTTAGCTGCGGTAGCAGATAAAACCCATCATATCAGCGTTGGTCAATTACAAGCAATTATTACTACTCTTAAAGAAGAAGGCGTTACGGACGTTACTATGATCGGCAAAGTCACTAAAGAATTAATGTTCGCAGGTGCAGTTGCTCTTGACAGCCGGATACAAAAACTATTGTCAGGTCTTACTGATAATAGTGATGATACGATTATGTTAGCTTTCGTTCGCGAATTGGCAATGGAAGGGCTGGGCATCTTAGATCAAACCGATTTGATTCGTTCCTTGATGCCTGAATCTGGTGTGTTGACGAAGCGGAAACCGACAGAAGAAGAACAGGCCGATCTGGAATTTGGCTTTACTATGGCCAAAGAGATTGGCAGATTGGATATTGGTCAAACGGTAGTGGTGAAGAACTGTGCCGTCATGGCTGTAGAAGCCATTGAAGGTACAGATGCATGTATTCTACGCGGTGGTGAATTAGGTCGAGGCGGTGTGCGAGTCGTAAAAGTCGCCAAGCCGAATCAGGACATGCGTTTTGATGTACCAACTGTTGGACCGGATACCTTAGAATCCATGCTTGGGGCAGGAGCAACAGCTCTCGCCATGGAAGCAGACAAAACTCTTCTGGTAGATCGCCAAACCGTTCTAAAAATAGCCAACAATCATGGCATAACAATTCTGGTAATGTGATAAAATAAGAAAGAGTAAAAAGACGGATTGAATATAAAGAATGGAAAGACGGTTTAATCACAGAGAAGAGATTAGAATTATGGTATTAACTATACTGTATCCTCTGCGGTTCAAAAATTTCTTCATCGTGTCTTCGCGTTTAAACGTTTTTCTTAGATCCTTTGTACGTTAACGGTTTTTTGAAGGCTTTACTAATCAATTTTTGATCTACTATTTGTTGGAGGCTTTGTATGTCTAAAATCATGATTTCAGTGGGAGAAGCATCAGGTGATTTGCATGGGGCTAGTGTTGCTCATGCTTTAAAAGCCATACAGCCTAATATCAAAATGTTTGGCATGGGTGGGAAAGCCATGTCAGAAGCCGGTGTGGAAATTGTATATGATATTGCTGATTTAGGTGTGATCGGCTTTGTTGAAGTCATAAAGAACCTGCCGAGATTATTTAAGCTGCGTGATGATCTGGCCGAATTCATGGAACGTGAGAAGCCTGATGCTCTAGTCATTATTGACTATCCCGACTTTAATATGAGACTGGCGAAGATTGCCAAAGAAAAAGGTATTCCTGTAATATCTTATATTAGTCCCTCCGTCTGGGCATGGAGAAAAGGCAGAGCAAAAGAAGTCGCCAAAATCGTAGAAAAAGTGGCGGCTATTTTTCCTTTTGAAGCGGAGGTTTATAAAGAAGCCGGAGCGAATGTTACCTTTGTAGGACATCCGTTGCTCGATATTGTAAAACCAACTATGTCAAAGCCAGAGGCTTATCAATACTTTGAAGCTGATTCCGGGAAGCCGATTGTACTGCTATTACCAGGCAGCCGCCAACAGGAAATCACTAGTTTATTACCTGTGATGCTTGCGGCTGGGGAAAAAATAGCAGAAAAAGTACCAGGATGTCAATTTTTTTTACCGGTGGCTTCGACAATTTCCCGGGAAATGCTACATAGTATGATTGAAGAATATAAAATAAGCGTTGTTTTAACTGAAAAGAACACCTATGATTTGCTGAATATTGGTAATGCAGCGATTGCGGCATCTGGTACAGTTACCCTGGAGGCATCTTTATTGAACTTGCCTACTGTAATTATATACAAATTAGCAACCGTTACCTACCTTCTGGGTAAGCTGTTAGTCAAAATTCCGTATATTAGCTTACCTAACATCATTGCGGGGCGCAAGGTAGTACCAGAATTATTGCAATATGCAGTAACAGCAGATAATATTGCCAATGAAACAATATCCATATTACTGGATTCCCGTTTGCGTGAGAACATGCTGCAAGACTTGGCTGAGGTAAAACGCAAGCTGGGCGAGGTTGGTGCTGTTGAGCGTGTAGCAAAAGAGATTTTAGATGTAGCCCAAGGTTTAAGTGGAGGACAAAGATGACAACATATATGCGCCTACTACAATATGTAAGGCCCTACTTACCGAGAATGTTTGTGGCAGTCTTCTGCATTATTATGGCGTCTGCTGCCAATCTCTATGTACCTTGGATTTTGCGAGATGTAATTGATAAAGTATTAACAACAAAAGATATGTTAATGCTCAATACGATTGCTATCGGCATTGTGATTGTATTTTTCTTTAGAGGTATTTTTTTCTTTGGACAAACCTATCTCATGTCTTATATTGGACAGAAAGTCATCATTGACATTCGTGGAGAAATATACAGGCATATGCAGCGTCTATCGTTGTCATATTTTGAAAAACGTCAGACCGGTAAAATTATGAGCTATATTACCAATGATGTAGCTGCGGTACAAGGTGCTTTGGTGGAAAGCATGATTGAGCTAGTCACCGAGGGGATGACCTTAATTGGCTCATTGGGAGCCATGTTTTATCTTCACTGGAAACTATCCCTCTTAACTTTAGTGACTTTACCTTTAGTAGGGCAGGCAATTAAAATCTTTGGCAAAAAATTACGAATCTCCAGTACGATGGTGCAGGAGAGGACGGCTGATATTACCTCTGTTTTACAAGAAAGCATCTCTTCGGTGCGAGTCATTAAATCCTTTGCCAGAGAAGACTATGAAATAGAGCGTTTTCAAAAGGAAAATAATCAAAATTTCAGAGCCCAAATGAAGAACTCACAAATAATGGCTACCTTGACTCCTGTCATCGAATTCTTGGCTGCCATCAGTGTTACCATGATTATATGGTATGGAGGAAAAGAAGTAATTGAAAATAATTTGACAGCCGGTTCGCTGATTGCTTTTTTAATTTATGCTGTCAATTTAACCAACCCCATTAAACGATTAAGCCGTGTATACGGCAATATCCAAAGGGCCTTATCTGCCGCGGATCGAGTATTTGAAGTACTTGATACCAAGCCTGAAATCGAAGATATGCCAGGTGCCATTGCATTGCCGATCATAGATGGGTATGTGGCATTAAATAATGTAACCTTTGAGTATAAGCCGGGAGAACCTGCTTTGCGGCAATTGAACCTGAAAGTTAATCCAGGTCAGGTAGTAGCAATTGTAGGGTCAAGCGGCGCAGGGAAAACCACTATTGCTAATCTGATACCACGGTTTTATGATACGACAGGTGGCAATATTACCATTGATGGTATTGACATAAAAACGGTCACCTTACAATCCCTGCGAGAACAGATTGGCATTGTTCCCCAAGAAACGATTTTGTTTAATGGCAGTGCATATGATAATATTTTATATGGGAAATTAGATGCGGATTATGACGAAGTTATAAATGCTGCAAAAGCGGCCAACGCTCATAACTTTATTATCAATATGCCTGATGGCTATGATACGCAAATTGGCGAGCGGGGCTCTAAATTATCCGGTGGTCAAAGACAGCGTATTTCCATTGCCAGAGCGATTTTGAAAAACCCTCGTGTGCTGATTTTGGATGAAGCCACATCAGCATTAGATACAGAAAGTGAGAAATTAGTGCAGGAAGCCGTGGATAAATTAATGATCGGGCGGACATCTTTTGTGATTGCCCATCGTTTGTCTACTGTACAGCGTGCCGATTTAATCGTAGTAATGGAAAAGGGCAGAATTGCAGAGCAGGGAACTCATGCAGAACTTTTGGCAGCAAAGGGCATATACAGCAAGTTATATCAAGTTCAGTTTGAAAAACGGTAAAGAGGAACGATGAAAAAGGGGTATTAGCATGCATTTTCTTTACAATTTATTAGTCACATTGCTTGTTGTGCTGGCTGCTCCAGTGTTCATCTTCCGTTTTATTCGGGAAGAAGGCTTTGGTCGGCGCCTACGGCAAAGTTTTGGCTTTATACCAGACGAAGAGTTGGCACCGGTACTGCAAAAAGATTGTATTTGGCTGCATGCAGCATCAGTAGGTGAGATTGTTGCAGCAAGCCCTATTATCAAAGAGATTAGTCATGAATTTCCTGATAAGCCCATATTAATATCTGTAGTCACGTCCAGCGGGTATGATATGGCAAAAAGAATTATTAAAGATGCGGATAGTATTATCTTCTTCCCTTTGGATCTGCCCTATCTTAGCCATAATGTGGTGAAACGGGTTCGGCCCGGCGTGTTCTTATTGGTGGAAACCGAATTGTGGCCTAACTTTTTAAAAGCTGCAAAACATTTTTCCATCCCCGTTATGATGGTGAATGGCAGAATCAGCGATAAGAGTGTGGAACGATATCACTATATGCGCAGCATACTCAAAAGTATGTTGAATACCGTGGAGAAATTCTGCATGCAATCTACCATTGATGCCCAGTATATTATTCGTTTGGGGGCAGATGTACAGCGGGTTGTTGTTACGGGTAATACCAAATTTGATCAAACCTATACGAATGTTACCCGGGAAGAACAACAAACTTTGCGCCAGGGAATGGGGATTGAAGAATCAGTTCCTGTTTTGGTGGCGGGAAGTACCCATCCCGGAGAAGAGGAAATGTTACTTACTGCTTTTCAAAGGGTACGAAAATCCTATCCCAGTGCAAAGCTTTTAATTGCACCAAGGGATATTATGCGCAGCGAAGAAATTGTTAACTTAGCGGCAGCCTATGGTTTTAAAGGAATACTCAGGACTAAATTTTCTCACCAGTCTCGTGAGCAGCATGATATTATTGTGCTGGATACCATTGGAGAGTTAGGGAAGGTGTATAGCATTGGTGTCACTATTTACGTAGGAGGCAGCCTTGTGCCGCGAGGGGGTCACAACATTTTGGAACCTGCAGCCCATGGCAAACCGATTCTGGTTGGTCCCCATATGTTTAATTTCAAAGAGACCTATGCGTTATTTTCTGGCAGGCAGGCATGTGTGACAGTATATGATGCTGAAACCTTGGGGACAACGTTTTTAGAGATTTTAAATAATGAAGAATTACGATCAAAGATGTCTCAAGAAACATTGACGATTATTGAAGAAAATCGTGGAGCGTCGCGCAAAAGTGTGATGTATTTAAAAGAGATATTGGGACGAATAAATTGAACAAAGGCGGAACAAGTATGCGCCAACGTGAAGAAATACAACTTTATTTATATCGATTAGTACATGGTGAAGAACCAGGCATTCTTACAGACTTTCTGCTGGGTGTACTGCATATTTTCTCTATTATTTATGGCTGGGCTGTGCTTTGTAAGCTAGCCTTATATAAGTATAAAATTTTGACGCAGCACAAGCTGGCTTGCCATGTTATCAGTCTGGGGAACATTACAGTAGGCGGAACTGGTAAAACTCCTACTGCTCAGCGATTGGCTACGATCATTCGGGACATGGGGTATCGAGTAGTCATTTTAAATCGCGGCTATCGGGCTGGGTGGAGAGGACAGATTGGTTTAGTTTCAGATGGGGACAAAATCTATATGTCTGCAGCGGAGGCTGGCGATGAAGCCTATTTATTAGCAAAAAGCTTACCGAAGGTTTCGGTAGTAATTGGGCGTAATCGCATTATTACAGGTGAATATGCTGTGAATGAGTTAAAGGCAGATGTTATTATCTTGGATGATGGGTTTCAGCACTGGCAATTGGCACGGGATCTAGACATTGTATTAATTGATTCTTTAAACATGTTTGGCAATCAATTTATGCTGCCAAGGGGAACGCTGCGAGAGCCTTTATCCAATTTATCCCGGGCACAAGTCTTTTTACTGACCAAAATCGATCAGTCAACCCTTGAGGCAAAGGAAATGATTTATAATACCTTGAATCAATACAATAAAAAGTCCTTAGTAGTGGAAAGTATTCATAAACCACGGTGTTTCGTGGAAGTTGAAGAATGGTACAAGGGAACGACGGGGCGTAAAAATGTGCCTTTGGAAAGTGTCCGTGATCATAAGATACTGGCTTTTTCAGCTATCGGCAACCCTTCTTCCTTTGAGCAAACCATTTTGGATCTTGGCGTATCCGATGTATGCGGTGTAAGATATGCGGATCATCATGACTATACTATGGCAGAAATGCAATATATTATGCAAAAAGCCGTGGATGAAAAGGTATATGCCTTGGTTACTACAGAAAAAGATGCAGTAAAGATTCCGGCGGAATTTATTCACTCGGATCGTCCGTTGCCTTTATATGTTTTGAGCATTGATGTATTCTTTACAGAAGGCTACGGGGATTTGATGGGTTTAATTAAGAAAGTAGAAAATAAGCAGGCTGATGCTGAAATATAGGGAGGGGTTTTCTATGAATATAGTATGTGTTATTCCGGCGCGGTATTCATCTACTCGGCTTCCGGGTAAGCCTTTAGCGGATATAGCGGGCAAGCCAATGATACAACGTGTATATGAAAGGGCTGCTCTGGCTAAGCGTCCCCAGCGTGTGATTGTGGCAACGGACCATCCGTTAGTATTAGAAGCAGTTAAAAAATTTGGCGGTGAGGTTTTACTAACATCTGCGGACCATCCTACGGGTACCGATCGGTTGGCTGAAGTTGCAGAGCAATGCCCTAATGTGGATTTAATTATTAATGTCCAAGGGGACGAGCCTATGATCGATCCCAAGGTGATTGATCAATTAGCCAGTGCTTTTGATGAACATCCGGATCTGAATATGGCTACATTAATGACCCAAATGGATGAAAGTGAATACCGGGTTCCTGGTGCCGTAAAAGTAATCACGGATTTGCAAGGTTATGCTTTATATTTCTCTCGCTCCCTGATTCCGTTCCCTCGCGTTGCGATCGGTTTGCCAGTCTTTAAGCATATTGGAATATATGCGTATCGGCGGGAATTTTTGCTGAAGTATGCAAAATTAGCTCCCACTCCTTTGGAAAAGACGGAATCATTAGAACAATTACGAGCCCTGGAACATGGCTATCGCATAAAAGTAATCGAAACCAATTTCAAATCTATTGGCGTAGATACCATAGAAGATTTGG
>JBEQCC010000100.1:0-7571 GCA_041639455.1 Pelosinus sp.
TCTTTACTTTGAAGCGCCCCTTCTGGTTTTTCATTACTAAGCAAAACAGCTACCGGTTCATAACGCAAACTCAATTCTTTCACTAAACGACTCTCCATGTTCTTTACCTCACTTTATTTTATATTTCTATAATGAAATTCTAAAAGTAGTACTGTCCTCTACTAGAATCTCTATATAAGTGTGATTTTAAACAGTCTTTATGTCCTTCCAGTAAGTTGCGTTTCTAATGAGAAAGAATAATTACCATGATTATCAATCTAGTTGCCACAGCAACTAAATTGATAAAAAATAACTACGTGAGATTATCATATATTTGATTTAACAGTTTTTTCATTTCTAGGACTTTATGTTTTTCGATTCCTATTGCTGCCGTCTCTAGTAATTGCATAACTTTAGGAATTAATTCCTTTTTTAATGCCCAGCCACGATCCGTCAAAAAGATTTGATAAGCTCTTTTATCGATTGGATGAGGTTTTCGTACAATCAATTCTTTCACTTGCAACTTTTCAAGAATACGGTTAGTATTTGGCTTATCTTTAAAAATACGATCTGCCAACTCTTTAGGGGTAACACCTTCTTGTTCCCATAAACAGTTGAGAACAGCCCATTGCTCTGGCGTAACATCATATTCTTTGAATCGTTGAAATAATTCATTCTTAAGTTTTGTATTTGTCTTATTTAGAATAAACCCCAATGAATCATCTAATTTAAAATCCAATTTTATATCACCACTTTAGTTGTCTCGACAACTTTATTATACTCACAGAAGAATAATAGGTCAACAGGTAATTGCCTGGAGAAATATCAGAATGGATAGTATAAAAATCTACTTTCGTTTTGTTTCCAAGGAACGAATAATCAGGCAGTAAGTTTTGTACCTGCAGTGCACAATTTGGTACCTACGGCAACGATTGGTGGCAAAGGGATAATGTGTCGGATGACCTTATTATCGAGTTTCATTGCATGAGCGGGTTGGCCAAAAGAGGGTTTCCAAGACCAGCTAGTCCCTTAATCATAAACGATATAAATCAGAATCGGTCAACTATTATCAATATCCAGCGCTTTCCCCTACAACGACTACCGTTATATCTGTTACCATCGGTTTTTTTCTCATTACCGAGTATACTCTGCAAATTCTAGTTTTAGCTTGACAGTTCATACAGGAGCCTGTTCTCGTACAGGGATTTGGCATGTCAAGCCTTTTATTATTCATGGGTGCAGCGATACTTTCTAATCTCTCAAAAGCAGCTTTTTCATCTCTGCATATTTTATCAGTGCTAACGACTATCACAACTTTTTTAGGGCCAAAAGTCATGGCACTCACCCGATTTCCCATTCCGTCTATATTGACAAGCAAGCCATCTAAGGTAATTGCATTGCTGCTGCATAAGAATAAGTCACTTACCAATTCTTCTCGTGCAATAGCGATCTTCTCTTCCATAGTCAGACCTGCTGCACCGTGGTCAATCACCTTTCCTCCAGCAGCCTTCACTTGATCTTGAATTGCCATGCTGTCAATTGTCATTGATCCACCAAACCCTACTATAGTTCCCGGTTTTACATGCCCCATAATGAAAGCTGCTGCCTCTTTTGTCGTTGCGAAATATACGGCGTCGAATTCATTCTTTATTAAAGCATCCACCGCCTTTTTTCCGATTGCTTCGTTATGCCAACTTTTTACTGCCAATTCCAATTCCCCCTAAAATAGTTATTGCTGAGTGATTTTATTTTTGCCTCTTTAAATATACTCTTACATTTATAATAATAGATACTAAAGTTTAAATCAGCAAGTAGGCACTTAATTGTTTTATAGTATCTAATTTTATACTAAGTAAAATTACGAATTTCGTGCATATGTAATAATATTTTCTAGTAGAAGACAAGAGGTTCCTGTTCATCAAAAAATGAGTAAAATCCCATCCAGCAAAGGACGGGATTTTACCCATTTCAAATGTGCAACTGACCATTAAGAACTTTTCTAAAAAGCAACTCCTTCATTACTAAGCTTGATTTTATTCCGGTGAATTAGAATGGGAAACGACCGTTTTCTTCTGAATGAACAGTGCTATGATGCCGCCGCATAAACACAAGAATGCGATAGTGTGAAAAACGTCCTGAAAGGACAGGATTGTCGCTTGCTTAGCCACCATTTTACTTAAGATTGCTTTTAGCATGGCATATTGCTGAGGCAATAGTCCTTGCCCCGTCAGCCACCCATGAGCGGCTTCAGATAACATCGTATTATCCATTCCTTGATTTCCCCACAATCCACGCAGCAATTTAAATAGTTCTTGCGAGGAATGAGTCGCTGCATTTAAATATTCTTTTAATATTGCAGTATGATATATTTCCCGTCGAGTCAGTAACGTCTCTGCGAAGACCACACCAATACTGCCGCCAATAATCTTCGCCAGATTAAATATCCCGGAACCAACCCCGATTTTGTCTCTCGGCAGCGATCCAATGGCACAGTTACTCAACGGTGACATAGTAAGACCAAGCCCCATGCCAAACAATGTAAGCCTAAAAAAGAAATCACGTGCCGAATAATCAGGACTGATTGTGTCAAGTAAATATAACGCACCCGAAATCATTAAAATTCCGACGAAGGCCGGGAGACGAGAGCCAAAACGGTCAGCTAACCGTCCTCCAATCGGAGCAAAAATAACCATGGTTGCCGTCATCGGAAGCATTACTACTCCTGCGGTAGTAGAACTATAATCCAGAATCGACTTCAGAAAAAACGGCATTAAAAACATGCCGCCATAAAATGCCACGAAGGAAATAAAGCCTACCAGATTCGCAATCGTAAAATTGCTATTACAGAATAAATCAACCTCAATCATCGGATTTGCGACTTTTAGTTCAAAGGCAACAAATAAGACAGCAGAAGCAAAACTCAAATAAAACAACAGCACAATATAAAGAGAATCCCATCCTTCTTTTTGCCCTTGATTTAGAGCAATCAAAAGCGAGCTAATGCTGCTAATTAAGAGAGCTGCGCCCAAATAATCAATTTTTGTTGCCAGGTTACGCTTTGATTTCGGTATAACGGCAAAGGCATAGCCGATGCTAATGATGCAAAAAGGTATAACCGAAAAAAAGATGGACCGCCAATCAAAGTTTTCGATTAAATACCCACCAATTGTCGGCCCCATTGCACTCCCTGCGGCAGCCATTGCACTCCATATTCCTAAAGCAGCTCCCCTCTCATGGGCATCGAAAGTCGCTGCAACAATCGCCATGGCATTAGGCAGCAGCATACCCGCCCCCACTCCCTGTACAATGCGAAAAAAGAGCATGCCCACTGAATTGGTTGCAATGCCACACAAGAACGACGCAATTGTAAATATAATAAGTCCAATAATATAGACCTTCTTTGCCCCAAACTGATCTCCTAACTTACCAGTTAAAGGAAGTATTGAACCATACGGCAGCATGTATGCTAATGAAACCCATACAACTGAATCCATATTGAAATTCAACGCTGCCATTATATTCGGCAGCGCAATGTTCACACAGCTACTCACATAAGCACTCAATATGGTTCCCAAACAAACTGCACATAGAATAGCATATTTCTTAAACATCGAGTAACTACCTTCCTTTTAAAAAAACAAAAACGCATCTGCATAAAGAAGACCTAATTTACATTTAGAGCTTAACCGTATAAGAGCACTTTTGTTTACTTTGTACTAATGCTTATTACCGCAGACATCCCCGGTTTAAGAATATAATCGGATTCGTCAGCTTGTATTTTAATAGGCAGCCGCTGTGTGACTTTTGTGAAATTACTGGAACTATTTTCAGTGGACAATAGGGCAAATTGAGATCCTGTCGCTGAACCAACCTCTATTACATGACCGATAAACTTTTTGCCAGGAAAAGCGTCTATCGTAAATTCTACTGGTTGATCGACTTTAATTCGACCAATATAAGTTTCTTCTATGTTAGCATTAATCCATACATCTGCAAGATTCGTTATACTAAAGAGTTGCTGCCCAGCAGAAATAACTTCACCATCTTCTACAGATTTTAAAGCCACAACTCCCGAGGCGGGTGCCTTTACCGTTGCATTTGCCAATTGAATTTCAAGATTGGTTAGTGCCGCCTGAGCCTGACGGACTTGAGCCTGTGCTACTTGAATATCTTCTGGTCGTGAGCCTTCAGCAGACAAACTATACTGTTCTTTTGCAGCAGCATACTGTGCCTGAGCAACATCAGAAACAGTTTTAGCAGCTTCAAGCTGCTGGACCGATATAGCTCCCTGATGATATAGAGCCTCAGCACGTTCATAGTTTTTCTGGGCATTATTCAGATTTGCCACTGCTTGACCAGCAGCAGCATTCGCTGCCGCAACTTCTTGGTGCCGATTACCTGCAATTACGGCTGCTAATTTTGCCTTTGTCATCTCCAAATTTGCATTGGCTTGCTCAACCTGAGCTTCAAATTCTTGCTTCTCTAATGTTGCTATGACTTGCCCGCTTTGGATACTATCTCCTTCTTTAACTAAAACTTTTTCCACTCTGCCAGATACCTTTGCGCTCACCGCAACAATAGTTCCCTTTACTCTGGCATCATCCGTAGAAACAATTCGCCCAGAACGAATCCACCACCATACTCCACCAACTACTAAGATCCCCACAAGCAGACTTACAATTATCATCATGCTGCGATTACTTAGCCTTGAATTTGCTTGAGTCATCAACTTTCACCTCATTAAACTATCTAAATCAATATTTATATTTTTACTGTATCCGCCATACAAGCATCTATATAGATATTATTGTCTAAGCAAATCTGTCCGCAAAAGTCTCATCTTTCGCTCCACCTCAGTGATTCGTTCTTGCAGCAATTCTTCTAATGCTGGTATGCGTGCAATACCAACATCTGTAATGGTGAAGATTCGCTTGCCGCGAGTCATAAGACTATCCCATTCGCCGACGATGTATCCCCGTTCTTCCATCTTCCGAAGAAGCGGATACAGAGCATTTGTATTTGGCGTATAGGAATCTTGAGTACGCCGCTTGATCTCCGCGGCTAACTTATTTCCATATGCAGGTTCTTGCTGAAGTATTTTCAGTATGTATAAACCGATAATAAGATTCATGAGTGTCTCATAATTGCTTTTTTTCTTTGGCATGTGATCCCCCTTATTTTTATTAAAAATATCTTTATTAATTTTATCAAGAATAAATAAGAGTGTCAATCAACAATTGCGATTGTAGATTAATCATCCAAACCATAGAATTCATAAAAAAGGGCCGTACTCCAAAATCATGGAATACAGCCTCTAGCAATTTATCAGTCAGTTTACCAGCTTATTCTATTAAGAATTTGCCGTAATATCTCCAGCCCTTATGAATTATTACTTTTTAATTATTCCAGCAATACGTCTAACAAGCAATCGCAATTGCCTCTAACAGTGTAGATTTTCCCGTACCGTTTTCCCCCACAATAAATGTCACCTGTGGATGAAATTCCAACTTATCTAAATCACGAAAAATCGGCAAGGAAAAGGGATATTGATCGAAGCTTTCAACTTGACCCCGCAATAATTTTATGGAACGCAAATAATGTTCTGTGCTTAGTTTATCCATACGATTTTTCTCCTACTCATTCACCAATTACTTCACTACTACATTGCTGCTGCGAGCCGGCATAATACAACTATATTTACCAGCAAACATACGATGGAGGATGTTATCGAATCATCACTGGTGTACCGACTCTGACCATTGAAAATAATTCTTCAGCATGATGGTTATGCATACGAACACAGCCTAGAGAGACCAATTGACCAATTGACCAGGGAGCACGGTTGCCATGTATGCCGTAATTAGGATCAAAATTCAGTCCCATCCAACGTGTCCCCAACATACCGCCGGGATTTAAAATCTTAGTAGCAATCGCGTAATCTCCTTCCGGGGTAGGTGTTGACGGTTTGCCGATAGCCACTGGATAGCTGCGTAATTGATTATTCCCATTAAACAAGGTAAGCTGACGAGTTGGTTTATGAATCAGAATCCGACCTCGTACCAAGGTCAGGTCGGTTCTGTGGCGATTATCTTTTACAGATGTTATTTCTACTATATCAGCACCATATAAACGACAGTAAGTGATCGAATCTAAACTACCTGTTGGCACCAATTTTTCTGATTTTTGAAACTGCAAAATGGCCTCGCCTATTTCATCAGTGTAGCTATCCTGCTCATTTCCTTGATAGAAGCCCTTTATTTTGAGAAGGCACTGAATCTGCCCTAATATCGGTTGTCTAATTCCCCTTGAAAGATTCATTTCGGCCAATGAATGGGGTAAATACATTTTTCTAATATTCATATAGTCGTCCTCCATATAACAATTCTTATCATGAACCATTATATGCTTGGACAAGTATTTCTGGTGTTTTTAAGAATAATCGTTCGGTGATACTTTTGGCACTATTTTCTCGAAGACGATTTACTATTAATAGGAGTGATAGCACTAAAAATGGCTATAATAGTAGTATGATATCATCTTCGGATCATGTTGTTGGTGACAAATAATAATAGGGGTGAAGAATTATGCATGCAATGAACCGTATTATATGTCCAAGCTGTAACGATGACCATCTTATATTAAAATATATAGCTACATATGAATACTCATATATTCTAGATTCAGATGCTCCGGGGCTTAAAAATACAAATGAACTTCTTCCCCATATGTATGATAAACGCGAACAAAAAGATACGCAGCAATATATAGAGTGCAGAACCTGCGGGATCAGCTATCCCTGCTATTTTGACAGATGGACTGAGAGAATGAATAAGAATGCGCTGCAAGACGCTGTCAACTCAGCCTACTTGGCAAAGCAGCATCTTGATAACGCCTAATTAATTTTACCCTATAGGCATGATAAATGCCTCTTTTTTTATCAAATGTATTGCAAACAACATCTTAGCAGAATTTGAATTGCGATGCTATCATCTTTCCAATCGTAGATTTCCCTGATGCAGGCAAACCTATAAGAAATAATAGAGTTGGTTTCAAAAGAAGCTTCTCCTCAGATTTAATGTTTATAGGACCATGTTTTATTTTTTACTCCAATACGCCAATCTGTTCAAATTTGATTAATACTTTAGAAAATTCTTTTGCCCGTTCTGTAAATGTTTCAAACTCTCCTGTAGTGATAAGTTTTCGATCTGTAAGTCTTCCGCCTATCCCGGCACCTGCAAACCCAAGTTTTAAGTACTCTGGAAGTATTTCTTCCGTAACTCCTCCTGTAGCAATAAGCTTCACATGGCTGATAGGAGCCATAATGTTTTTTATATAGTCAAATCCAAGGTTTCCTGCTGGGAACAGTTTTACAAAATCCGCTCCTGTGTTATGAGCTGTTAAGATTTCTGATGGTGTCATTGCTCCAGGAATTGAAACAAGTCCTAATTCCTTCGTGTACTTTATAATCTCAACATCAACATTTGGAGAAATAATGTAACTTCCTCCTGCATCTTTTGTCGCTCTTACCTGTTCTTTTGTAAGAACTGTTCCTGCACCGATTTTCATAGAGCTTCCGAATTTTTCAACTAACA
>JBEQCC010000101.1:0-7515 GCA_041639455.1 Pelosinus sp.
GCTAGCGGAATGGTCAATGACGAGTGATTTTTGTGCCAGACGAGGCAAAACTTCGCAGGAATAATGGTTCTTATTTCAAGAAGTTTTAACGAAGTATGGTGCAAAAAGTGCCGTCAATGGCCGTTTTGATAGTTTCCAGACACGCCCTAGTATAGTTAGATTCATTCAATAGATTATGAAAGGTTGAGGATTGAAATGAAAGTGAAAGTAATTGACCATCCATTAATTCAACATAAGTTATCCATTTTGCGCAATGTACATACAGGAACCAAGGAATTTCGTGAATCATTAGACGAAATTTCAATGCTCATGGCATTTGAAATTACCCGTGATCTTCCTCTTGAAGATGTGGAGATTGAAACTCCCGTTGCAAAATGCACCTGCAAAATGCTATCCGGTAAAAAATTGGGTATTGTTCCAGTCCTGCGGGCTGGTCTGGGTATGACCAACGGCGTGGTTAAACTCATCCCAACGGTTAAGGTTGGTCATATTGGTCTATATCGTGATCCGGAAACATTACTTCCAGTGGAATACTATACAAAGTTACCAAGTGATGTATCCGAAAGAGACTTTATCATTATCGACCCTATGATAGCAACAGGTAACTCTCTAATTGCTTCTATTGATATTCTTAAAAATAAAGGTGCAAAAACAATCAAGCTGATGTGCTTAGTGGCTGCACCGGAAGGCATCAAGTTAATCAACGAAGCCCATCCAGACGTTGATATCTATGTAGCGGCTGTAGATGAAAAATTGAATGATCATGGTTACATTGTCCCTGGCTTAGGCGATGCAGGTGACCGAATTTTTGGAACAAAATAAATTATAAATCAGGTATGCATTATTATAAATAATGCATACCTGATTTTTTTTGCTTTTTAAATTATACAACCTTGGACAAAATCAATGCACCAAATAGACCAACAACCGAGGCAATGCATGTAGCTGCCGTATAGGTCTTAAACATGTCAGTCACAGAGAGTCCAAAAAATTCCTTAACAATCCAAAAACCAGAATCATTCACATGGGAAAAACTAATCGCGCCAGCACCAACTGCTACTGCAATTACCGCAGGATCTAACCCTGGATAGGCGTTAAGCACAGGCATAACAATACCAACAGCTGTCATCATAGCCACAGTGGCAGATCCCACTGAGAACCGCATAATGACTGCTACCAACCAAGCCATAATAATAGGATTTAAGGATAAATCCGTGAGAACTTTAGCAATTTCAGTACCTAATCCACTATCCATAAGCACCTTATTAAAAGCACCGCCGCCGCCGATAACCAATAAGATTCCAGCAACAGGACCAAAGCACTGATCTGTAAATGACAGAAGCTGTGTCATCCCAAATCCCCTAGCTAACCCTAATGTGTAATACGCTACAAAAGTGGAAATTAGTAATGCGGTAATGGGATTTCCAAAGAATGCTACAAAAGGCATAAATGATGCGTCTTTTGGAAAGTTAATTTCAATGATCGTCTTAGAAACCATGATCAACAAAGGCAATAAAATCGTAAATAGAGTAATCCCGAAATTAGGTATTTTTTCATCGGGCGTACGTTCTGCCTTTTTCAAATGCTCAGGTAATTTAAACGTAAATTTCTTATCTAAATAATTAGCCCAAAGTGGACCGCCAATAATAGCAGCAGGTAAGCCAATGATAATCCCATATATAATTGTCTTGCCAATATCAGCCTGCAATGATACCGCAATAGCCATAGCCGCAGGATGCGGCGGTAAAATACAATGTACCGTAATAAGCGACACTCCCATTGGAATACCAATTGCAACAATTGATAATCCAGTCTCCATGGCTAAACTAAATACCAGAGGAATGAGAAGAACAAAACCCACTTGGAAAAATACAGGAATACCTGCAATAAAACCGACAAACATCATGGCCCAGCCCGCTCTTTTCTTGCCCATAAAATCAATCATCGTACGAGCCAGCCGTTCCGCCCCTCCAGACACTTCCAGCATCTTGCCCAAAATAGTTCCAAGCCCTAAGATCGTAGCGAGAAATCCTAAAGTCCCCCCCATCCCTGCTTCAATGGAAGAACCAATTTTCGCCAATGGCATGCCTGTAGTAATCCCAACGAAAAAGCAAGCTACAATCAAGGTTAAAAACGCATGCAGACGAACCTTCATAATTAAAAAGACGATTAAGGCTATCGATAGAAATAATACCAACAATAATGATGCACTAGTACTCATTTTTGATCACCCTCCCATACTTTTTATAATCTACAACTGACTATAAGATGTACTTTCTTTACAATACCTCTTTAAACAAGTTGTACACTCCATGCTGATTGATACTCTGATATAGGGCATTCTTTCTTTTTAATAATTTTGCATATTTTTCAGTATTCGCCATATTGGGTTGATACAACAAGGGATCCGCAGCGCTAATTTTTTTAAAAGCACTATCATAATCTTCGTAAATTTTCATCGTAACTCCCGCACTCATCAGTGCCCCTAATGAGGAAGCTTCATTGTTATCATAGCGAATCACCAGCTTATCAAAAGTATCAGACTGTATTTGATTAAACAAACCAAGAGTCGTTAATCCGCCAGCCACACTTACCATAAGAATATCGCCAGTGAGATTTTCAATCAGAGTCAGATTGTCTTTAATTTCTAAAGCAATTCCTTCTAAAACAGCCCTGGTGAAATCACTTCTTTTGCTGGCTAAGGATAAATTAAAAAACATTCCTTTTGCCATTGGGTTCCAATAGGGTGCAGCACTTCCTTCAAAATGAGGCAGCATCATGACTCCATTCGCCCCTACCGGAGATTGTTCAGCTTCTTCATTCATCAAATCATAAACTTTTTCACCTTCCGGGTAGAACTCTTCCTTTAACCATCGATGAATAGAACCACTATTAAAAATTCCTGCCTCAACAATCCACTTACCAGGAATGGCCGATGCACTGCAAAGAGTTCGGCATTCTTTGTCAAACTGAGGATGATCGGAATAAGCAATTGCAAAAGAACCAGTACCCGTATTGGCTTCTGCATCCCCAGGCCGAAGTACATTGAGAGCCAGCGCCGCACATTGCTGATCACCACCGGCAATGACAACTGGTATACCTGCAGGTACCCCTGTAATGGAAGCTATTTCTTGACTCAAAGATCCAGCTACCGATCCCGGTGCAACCAGCTCTGGCAATAAATCCTTGGAAATCCCGGAATAAGCAAGTAAATCCTCATCCCATTCAAAGGTACTAATATTCATCAGCATGGTTCTGCAAGCCTGAGACCAATCCGTGACAAATTGATTGGTCAGCAAATAAATAACATAATCTTGTACACCAAGCAATTTATGTGTTTGCTTAAATATTTCAGGTTCATTTTCTTTTAGCCACATCATTTTAGGAGCAGAAAAATAAGGATCTAATCGCAAACCTGTCCGAAGATAGATATCCTTTAAACTTAAATGCTTCGATAATTGATTGCATTGTTCCACACTTCTTTTATCCTGCCACATAAGGGCTTTATGCAAGGGTTGTCCCTCAGAATTGACTGGTATAACAGAAGCCCGCTGAGAAGTAACACTGATCGCATTCACATCAATTTTCTTATCCTGAACAAATTTTCCAGTTTCTTTAAACGTATATAATAAAGCCTCTTTCCAAGTAAGAGCACTTTGTTCTACATGATTATTGTGAAAAACCTCTGAATGATATTCTTGGGATGAACGAAATAGTAATCCACCAGAGCTGTTATAGAGCATTGCTTTCAAACTCGATGTTCCCACATCAACAACTAAAACATGTTCCATTTTGTTTCCTCCCTTTAAGGGCTTTTATCTTTTTATTTTGAATATTGGGTTTATTCTGGAAACATGATTGCTATAAACAACCATGTTTCCTATAAGATCATACATTTTTGAACATTGTCATATATTTTTTTACAACATCTTTAACATAACCTACTTCACGTAACGAGATTTCAGATAAATGACATTTCTTCTCCGTTACTAATTCTTTGATTTTATCCACTGTATACACGGATATTTCAGTATTTACATTAATTTTGCAAATACCTGTTTTAATACATGTCTTAACAACGTCCTCAGGTGTACCTGATCCACCATGTAAGACCAAGGGTATATCAACAACTTCTGCAATTTGTTTTAAAATGTCTACATCAATGCGCGGAGTTCCTTTGTACATGCCATGAACGGTTCCAATGGAAACAGCCAGCGCATCAACACCCGTTTCACCAACAAAACGTTTTGCTTCCTTCGGATTTGTATAAATTTGCTGCGCATCTTCTTCATTAGAAAACTCACCCTTCGCTAATGCGCCAAGCTCAGCCTCAACACTTACACCAACGGCATGAGCCATTTTAACAATTTCAGCCGTTTGTCTTATATTTTCTTCATAAGGCAGATGAGAACCATCAAACATGACAGACGTAAAGCCGGCACGAATGGCTTTGACAATATTATCATAGGATTTGCAGTGGTCAAGATGGAGGACAATTGGCACATCCAGCTTGTTTGCCATGGTGCGAACAAGAGCAGACATCTCATCAACCGTCATATTGACCAAATAATTTTCACCAAAAGCAACAATTGTCGGCAAATTCATTTCCTTACCAGACTCAATAACACCTCGGACCGTTTCATAGTTATAGACATTAAAGGAGCCAACGGCATATTTGCCCTTACGTGCTTCATTCAGCACAGTGGCAAGATTCGTCATCATTTTTGAACACCTGCCAGCCATGCTTTAAATTCTGGCAGATCCAGCACTTCTGGATTCTTAATAAAACGAGGTTTTTGCCCTGTGAGGAATTTATTAATATCTTCGAACAAAAGCTCTGGCGAACGAGTAAGAGCTTCTCTTGTCGTTCCGGCAATATGAGTCGTTAACGTAACATTATCAAGCTCCAGGAATTCGCTGTCCTGCTCAATAGGTTCTGTCGTAAAGACATCTAAAGCAGCACCAGCAATTTTCTTTTCCTTCAAAGCTTTAATCAATGCTTTTTGATCTACCAATCCAGCACGGGCAGTATTAATCAGATATGCGGTGGATTTCATTAAACTAATTTCATGCTCGCCTACCATATTCTTTGTGGCTTCGCTCATACGGGCGTGCAGCGAAATAAAATCGCTTTCTTTAAACAAGGTTTCTTTATCGACAGGTGTCGCGCCAGCTTCACGAACTGCTTCATCGCTTAAGAAGGGATCAAAAACTAAAACATTAACACCAAATCCGGAAAGCTTTTGAGCAACCAGTCTGCCAATATAACCAAACCCAATAAGACCAATGTTTTTTCCTTTTAATTCTGGAACCCAGTCCGAATTAGAGAACGTTTTACGCCATTGACCATTCTTAATGGAATTATGTGCTCTGGCAATGTTGCGGCCTTCTGACAGCATAAGACCTACAGTAAAATCGGATACAGCCTCTGCATTACGACCTTCAATATTAAAAACAAGAACCCCGCGGCGAGTAGCTTCTGCTATATTCACATTTTCTAATCCCGCACGAGCTACACCGGCAATGCGTAATTTAGGCATAGCATCAAAGACTTTTGAAGAAATCGGTACAAATAAGCCTGCCAGCATCTCAACATTACTGCCGCTATCTAAAATCAGTTGATCTACAACCTCAATCTCGGGTCCAAATTTTTCTACTTCAAGACGACGATTCTGCAGTTTACCCCAATCGGTTTCCCAATTGCCTACTTTAACTTCACCTAAAAATTTTTCTACATTATTATGAGCGGCACTTTCAAATGCTTCCCCTAGGATCATTGGATCCCCAAGTACAATCGTATTAATTTTATTCATGTGTATCCTCCTTTATTTTAGACAAATGTAACATACAACTCTTTTATGAATTCTATATTGCATTTGCGAAAATCCTTATTATACTTTCTTTGCAGCTACAGCAAGACGTGACCTGTTCACACTTCTCACCGCTGATCGGCCTAGCTTTAATACAATAGAAACATATAACATATCAATAATAACTAATTGCAAAATCCGGGATGCCATAGCATCGGAACGAAATTTAGTTTCATTCGATGAGCTAAGGAGTATGCAATCCGCTGCCTTTGTTACCGATGAGTGTCGATAACTAGTCAGAGCTACAATATGCGCATGTGTTTCCTGGGCTAATTCTACAGCTTCTAAAATATCCCGACTTTCGCCAGAATGTGTAATAGCAAGAACAGTTGTATTCTTGGTAGCATGGGCGCAGCCAATATTCATTAAATGATTATCTGTAAAGGCAGCCACATTTAACCCCAGTCTTAAAAACTTATGAAAAGCATCCATGGCAACTGCACCAGATGCACCTAAGCCGCATATTAAAACTTTATCACTATTGATAATTAAATCCGCGACTTGATCTAATACCTTTCCATCAATCAGCTGGTTTAAATCCTGCAGCGAATTCACTGTCGATAAAATCACTTTTTCTCTGATTTGCTCTGCAGAGTCTTCTTTGCGAATTTCTTCGTAAACCCCTTGTACAGATTGCTCTGTAATTTCCTGGGCCATTCTTACGCGAAAAACTTGATACGACTTAAAGCCCATTTTATGCAGGAAACGTACTACGGTCGTTTCACTGGTATTACATTTTTCTGCAAGATCAGTAATGGGTAAAAGAATCACTTGTTCCGAATTATTTAAAATAAAATCGGCAACTTGTTTCTGGGTCGGTGATAAGGTATTATATTTTGTTCTAATGTCAGTAAATAAACTTTGCATTTAAATTCGCTCCTATCTTTTTATTGTTTTTTTACTACGATATGATGATAAGAGTAAATTATTTACCTCCTATTGCATCATTTTCGTCACAATCTCCAAAAATCCTTCTTTTTAAATCATCTTTTTTTATTTTTTTATTAGTCTGTACCACCCTCCCTTCACTATGCCTCTATTGGAATAGATCTTTTTAACTTTCTTCCTTATAACTTTTATATTGTCGCATAAAACATTAACTTTGAATATATAAAAATCCCCATCTACTTCAAATAGATGAGGATCTAAGGCTGTGCAGCAGCTGGTCAAATGAACAGTTATTTTTTTAGTTCTTTCCTAAGCTCTTCTAATAGGAATTCCACCTGCTTTTTGTGCTTTTCAAATACAGGCTGCAACGCATTTTGAATTCTTGTCAATTCCGTACCGGATATCCCTGCAACCTGCATGCCTTCTTTTTCTAGTACTCCAATGATGTTACGGCTTGTTTTACGATTTATTTCTGTCGTATATAAAGCACTTTCCTGAGCTATCTCTTCAAAATTTTTTTTATCAGCATCAGGAATCGTATCCCAAAGTTCTTTTGCATACATCATTACAAAGGGTGTATAGACATGATGGCTAAGAGTTAGATATTTCTGCACGTCACTGAAACTGCTGCTTTGAATCGTAGACAAAGGATTCTCCTGTCCATCAACAATTTTCTGGTTAAGAGAAACATATAATTGTCCAAAAGGAATCGGCACTGCTTCCGCCCCTAACTGAGTAAAAGTATCTACATGTATAG
>JBEQCC010000102.1:0-7481 GCA_041639455.1 Pelosinus sp.
TTGATGCAGGAAAACAAGTTATTCACGATTTAATACATCCTGACTATGGCAGCGTGTCCTTGTCCTTTCTTCACTCTCTTGGTTCGAATCTTGTACCAAGTCTCTTAAGTAAATTCCGCTCCAAATTCCCCAATATACAATTTAAGCTTTATCAAAATGCTACTACTCTCCTCTTAGATCAATTAGAAGCAGGAGAGGTTGATTTATGTCTTTGTTCTCCTGTAACAACAAAAGACTATATGGAGTGGGAACCACTCTTTACCGAAGAATTATTTGTTGTGGTTCCTTTTGGACACCGACTTGCCCAGCGGAAATCTATCGAACTTAAAGAAATTGCCCTTGATCCAATTGTTACGTTTAAAAAAGATTATGGCTTACGTATTTTAACTGACCATTTCTTTAAAGAAGTAAATCTAAAGCCATTTATCACTTTTGAAGGTGAGGAAATTCTGACCGTTGCCGGTCTCGTCGAAGCTAAATTAGGAGTGGCACTTATTCCCCATGTTTTTGGTCTAGATAAAACCAATGTATCCTTTCTACCTGTTTCCAAGCCTCAATGCCAGCGGATCATCGGAATCGCCTGGACAAAAGAACGTTATTTATCTCCCGCCGCTTAACGATTCAAAAACTTTGTGATAGAATCTCTTTCCTAACCTCTGCCTTAATCAAATAACCAAAGGGCTTCTTCCATCCATTGGTGAAGAAGCCCTTTGGTTTATTTATATCCTACTATTTTTTATTTTTTAAAAATATAGTTTTTGTATCTCTTTGATAACCTCTTCCCCACGACTTGACACCTGAGGAATTGAATAGCCAATAAAGATCGGCGAAGTAACAAGCCTAGGCATGATTTTAGCAGAAATTTTACCTTCTAACTGATAGAAAAATATATTATAACTATTACAGCGCTTGTGAAAATGATTCAATAAGTAATGCGCTATGACTTGTATATAATCCGCCATCTTGTCTACAGCCGATACCTCTTTTAGCTTCACATTGAACTCACAGAATCCAATTTTCGGTTCTTTGGCAAGATTTAACTCCGCCCCTCTGCTTTGGTGAATCACAGTTCCATCCATTGTTTCCACCGGGATCCGCGGAGCATAATCAATCGTTCTTAAACCTACAATCTGCATATGAGGATGCCGGATCGTACCTCCGGAAAAAGGACCATGATTCTTAAAAAAGAGTACCGATGCAAATTCTCTGCTTGCGATCATGCCTTGCCATTTTTCTATACTGAAGTGAAATAATTTATGCAAATGTTCTTTCGGATAAAGAGACAACTCCGAGTGGCATTGATCAGTTTCAATAATGACCGTTTGTAAGGTATCCCGCAAAACAGGATATTTATTTTTTAAAAGTATAATTGTACCATCTTCTGCTAGCACATGCTCTAACTTCTCCCTACAGCAAAATGGACATTTCACTTCTGTATTCACAATATTCTCTGGTTTAAAACTCCCAATCGCAGTGTCAAAAATTAGATGCTTCGCCATGTCTACCATATCTATCTCCTATCGATAATCTTAAATGGTTATTATATATATGATTATTATTTCAAGATTATCGATAAATTCCCTCTAAAATTCAATAGATTATCTTATATAATGTGCTGTTAAATCCTTTTTCATTCTAACATGCCAGATACCAGCATCTAAAAACGGTTCCACCGATAAGGTCACATAACCCAAGTTAGCATAAAATGCTTCTGCACTGCATTGGGCGTCCAGCAGCACATTAGAAAACTGGCCAGCAATTGCCTGTTGTTCTAACAATTTCACAATTTCTCGCCCTATTCCAGTGCCACGCAGCTTCTTACGTACAGCAATACGCTGCAGTTTACCGCTATTTTCTCCGTAGGATATTAACCGCCCTGTAGCCGCCGCTTCTCCATCCCCAGCGATAATCAGCCCATGTACACATTCATGAGGAGCAGCATCATAATGATCAATTTCAAGATCAACCGGAATGCCTTGCTCGATCACAAATACTTTCCGCCGTAAGGCCAAACATAATTGTAATTCATAATCTGTATTAACAATACTATATTGCATTTGTATCTCCTCTAATCCTTTCCTACAACGTACATATAGGATATGAGCCAAAACTCTTAAACCATAGGCTCTTTTCTTTTACAGCCTCTACTGCACTGCGAACACTATTATTTTCGATACTACCGTCCATATCAAAGAAAAAGATGTAATTTCCCATGCCAGTCCGCGCAGGTCTGGATTCGATTCTAGTAAGATTAACATTCCGCGTAGAAAATTCCTGTAGAATCTCACATAAACTACCTGGACGTTCTCCGTTCATTTTGCAAACAACAGAAGTTTTACATGAATCTGACAAAAAATGAGTATCTATCGGGCTATCGCCTAAGACAATAAAACGTGTACAATTGGTAGAACTATCCTGAATATCACTGGCTATGGTTTGTAAATTATAAAGAGTACCAGCACTTTGGCTCCCTACAGCTGCATAGTTTTCTAAGCCACTAGCAACAAGAGTCGCTGCATCAGCCGTACTATTCATAGCTCTTAGCTCAGCATCGGGATAAAGCCGCCTCAGATTATGGCGACACTGGGCCAGGGCCTGGGGATGAGAAACGATGATCTTAACATCATCCCAATGCTCTTTGACTAAAAGATGATGTCGTACTGGCCAGATCACTTCTTTCCTAATATATAAATTAACTTCATGAGCTAAGATATCCAACGTAACATTTACTGAACCCTCAAGGGAGTTTTCCACAGGAACAATCCCCTGGGATATTTCGCCAGACTCTACTGCTCTGATGGCCACATCAATGCTGGAATAGGTTTTAAAACTCACTTGCTCCTTATTGTATAGACAAAATGCTACTTCTTCACTATACGTACCATGGGGGCCAAGATAACCTATGATCGCCTCTTTCCCACACCAACTGCTAAGCTCCATGCTGTTCCTCCTGTGCCTTTCATCTATTTATCTAAAAAATGTTCAAACAACCTCATTCCGTCTGGCGTCAACACCGATTCGGGATGAAATTGCACGCCTTCAATCGGGTATTCTTTGTGCCTAAGCCCCATTATCAAACCATCTGCTGTTCTGGCTGTTATTTCTAAACAATCAGGTATGCTCTCCTCTTCCACCAGCAAGGAATGATAGCGCCCTGCAACAAAAGGCTGAGACAAGCCTTGGTAAATCCCATCCTCTTTATGATAGACATCTGACACCTTACCATGTATAGGCTTAGGAGCACGCACTACCTTCCCGCCAAATACTTCACCAATGGCCTGATGACCAAGACAGATGCCCAACATGGGCAATTGGCCAGCAAAAGCTGCGATGACCTGTTTGCTAATTCCAGCATCACTAGGTGTACCTGGACCTGGTGAAATAATAATGGCGTCGTATTTTCTTGCCCTAATTTCATCTACGGTAATAGCATCATTACGAACAACTTCTACTTCATACCCTAAGCTAGCAACGTATTGATAAACATTATACGTAAAGGAATCATAATTATCAATAACTAAAATCATAATTTTCATCCTCCATAATCACTTTAAACAAAACTTTTGCTTTATTTAAGATCTCCTGATATTCCGTTTCCGGCACTGAGTCTGCTACAATGCCAGCACCCGTTTGGATTCCCACCCGATCACCATCAATGACCATTGTACGTATCGTGATGCAAGTATCCATATTATTTCTAAAGTCAAAGTAACCGACTGCGCCCCCATAAGGTCCGCGAGGTAATTGTTCCAACTCATGAATAATCTCCATAGCCCGAACCTTTGGTGCGCCACTTAAGGTACCCGCTGGAAAACAAGCTGCCAATACATCCATCGGAGTATATTTAGGATTAAGAACACCAGATACCTCAGAAACCAAGTGCATCACATGAGAAAATTTTTCTACTTCAAGCATGCGCTTCACCTTTACAGTCCCTGGCATACTTACACGGCCAACATCATTACGCCCTAAATCAACCAGCATATAATGCTCTGCTCTTTCCTTTTCATCAGCAACTAATTCTACTGCTAATTTCTCATCTTCTTCCTGGTTTTTCCCCCGCGGCCTAGTACCAGCAATGGGACAAGTAAATACATGCCCGCCTTCTAATTTTACCAACATCTCTGGTGATGCACCAACAATTTGTCGATTACCAACATTAATATAAAACATATAGGGAGAAGGATTGACTTGACGTAAGCGGCGATACAAATTAAAAGGGGTTTTAGCCGTCTTTAAGTGAAAGGGCTTAGAGAGCACAACTTGAAAAATATCTCCTGCAGCGATGTATTCTTTTGCTTTTTCTACCATAGCTAAATAATTTTGTTTAATTTCATCATCTGCCACTGTAGGAGTTGCTTGCACTTCTGACTTACGATCTGTATTTTGAGTTATCGCAACGGACTGTTGTATTGTATTTATTAAGCCACACAAATATCCAACGGCTTTTTCGTATTCTGCAGAAATATCGATATCAGACTCAATACTAGCCAGGTATAATAATTTTGCTGAATGAGTGAGATGGTCCATAACAATAATGATGCGGCAGAACATAAATTCGCCTAAAATTTCGTCTTCAGGAATATTCATTCCTCTAATTTTTTCCCATGTACCAACGGTTTCGTAATTAAAATATCCGACCGCTCCGCCGCTAAAGGGAGGTAATTCAGGAATATTAGGAAAAGAGAACTGTCCTAATATCCTTTGCAGTGCAACAAGCGGTGGAGCATCAATTGTAGTAACATCCTGCCCTTTTCTAACTTCAGTCTCTTTACTCCTCCCCAACACTGTAATAAAAGGATCCGCTCCAATAAATGAATATCGCCCAAAAGCTTTACTCGTATCCGCACTTTCTAAAATAAACCCAGGTTTATCGCCTGTGATTTTAGAATAAATGGACACCGGAGTATCCAGATCAACAGATAAATCAGTAAAAATAGGAATCAGATTATGTTCTTTAGCTAAGTCAGAGAAATCAGCTAGGCTAGGAATGATTTTCATCCTATTTCCCCTCCTCATCTAACGCTGCACGAATGGATCTGACCAAGCTGCGGACACCTATAGCTCCCTCATTCGTAAGTTTCTCAAGAATGGCACTGCCAACAATAACAGCATCAGCATAGCGAGCTGCGGCAGAGGCTCCTTGAGAATTGCCAATTCCAAATCCAATTGCCATAGGTATCTGACTGACCTGACGAGCTGCCTTTATCACGGTGCCAATCTGGTCGTAATTATTATGCTGACCGCCTGTGACGCCAGTATTGGAAACACAATATAAGAAACCCTCCGCCTTTTGTGCAATGCATTTGATCCGATCTACTGTCGATGTTGGCGCAATAAGCCCAATAAGAGGAATCCCCTGCCTTTTACAAATATCTTCTAATAAACCTGCCTCTTCAAGAGGTAAATCAGGTACAATAAGCCCATCGATTCCCGCCTTAACAAAATCAGCAATAAACTTTTCTTTTCCATGCCCTAATATACTATTGACATAGGTCATAACCACTAAGGGAATACGAGAGTTTTTACGTATTTGGGCAACTAATTCTATGGACTTTGCAGTAGTTGCACCCGCTTTTAAGGCTAAGGTAGCAGCATGTTGAATCACAGGTCCATCGGCAATGGGATCAGAAAAAGGAATGCCAATTTCAATCACGTCTGCTCCTTCTGCTTCCATCACCAAAACAGTTTCTAATGTTGTGGCATAATCAGGGTAACCAGCTGTTAGATAGACAATAAGCCCCTTGCGTCCTGATGCTTTTAATTTTTGCAACGTTTCCGACAAATTTGACATTATAATCCCCCCATTACTTTTATTGCCATATCTACATCTTTGTCACCACGACCAGAAAGACAAACAATTACCGTTTCATCTACTTGGGTCTTCGGCATAATTTCTTCTAAATATGCCAAAGCATGAGAACTTTCCAAAGCCGGAATAATCCCTTCTATACGGGCCAGACGTTTAAATGCTTGTAATGCTTCCTCATCGGTAACTGCTTTATATTCAACAATTCCACTATCTTTAAAAAAGGAATGTTCGGGGCCAACGCCAGGATAATCAAGGCCAGCAGAAATGGAATAGGGTTCAATGATCTGCCCATCCTTATCTTGCAATAAATAACTAAATGCTCCGTGCAACACGCCTGGCCGCCCTTCTGTCAAGGATGCCGCATGCTCATTGGTAGTGATGCCCTTACCTGCCGCCTCTACACCAATTTTGATAATCTCTTTGTCATTGCGAAAGGAATAAAACATTCCCATGGCATTACTGCCTCCACCAATACAAGCAACAATATACTTTAATTTTTCTATATTACATTTCAGGATTTGCTCTTTTACTTCTTCACCAATGATCTTTTGAAAATCTCGTACAATCATAGGATAGGGATGAGGTCCTACGACGGAGCCAATAATATAATGAGTATCTTCTACATTCGTTACCCAGTAACGAATGGCCTCGCTTGTAGCATCCTTTAACGTACCAGTGCCACTCGTCACAGGTATTACCTCGGTCCCCAAGAGCCGCATACGGAATACATTTAAAGCCTGCCGTTCAATATCTTCTTTTCCCATATATACACGACATTCTAGACCAAAGAGAGCTGCAACGGTAGCACAAGCTACACCATGCTGTCCGGCACCTGTCTCAGCCACAATTTTCTTTTTCCCCATGCAACGAGCCAGTAAAGCCTGCCCAATAGCATTATTGATTTTATGAGCTCCTGTATGCAGTAAATCTTCCCGTTTTAAGTATATTTTTCCCCGTCCATAATGTGCTGTCAAATTCTTTGCAAAATATAAGGTAGTGGGACGACCTGCATACTCCTGTAAATAAAAGTGCAGTTCCTCCTGAAAAGATGCATCATTCTTTAATGCTTCATAACGTTCTTCCAACTCAATCAAAGCCGGCATCACCGTCTCTGGTACAAATCGCCCACCAAATTCCCCAAATTTCCCAATTTTATCAGGCAAATGTATTCCTCCTTATTATTCCAGCTGCATAACTACCCTTGGCACAATGCCATTTCCTGCGTCATCCGACCAATATCATGAGCACAAACCAACCCTTCTCCTACCAATATTCCTTTTACTCCTGCCTCCTGCAGTCTTTTAGCATCTTCTTGATTTTTGATGCCGCTTTCACTAATTATTACAACCTTCGAAGAGCAATAAGGCAATAAAGCAAATGTATTACTAACGTTAGTAGTAAAGGTCTTCAAATCGCGATTATTAATCCCCACTAACACCGCTGAAGTCTTTTGCACCCGCAGGAGTTCCTCCAATGTATGAACCTCTACCAGGCAATCCAGGCCAAGCATAGCTGCAACCTCTAGATAATCATTCATCTCTTCATTACTTAACACTGCTGCAATCAGTAATATGGCATCTGCACCTGCCCATCTGGATTCATAGATCTGATATGCATCAATAATAAAATCTTTGCATTGAGCATGAGTGCGAAAAAATTCTCCCTTTTA
>JBEQCC010000103.1:0-7441 GCA_041639455.1 Pelosinus sp.
AGAATAAAGAAATGGTTAGGAGCTGTAATCAAATAAGATAGGGGAAAGCATCCATTATGCATTTTGAGTGTAACGGATGCTTTTTTTGTTTAATCATTCTGGGTAGGAAAAAGAACGAGAAGTCAGAATATAATAATAATAACAAAACTAACTCAAATGTATTGCAATGCATAAAAACATGATGTATAATCAAAACAAGTTAGGTTAATGATGTTTAAGTTGTCTTTGGTTAAGAGTACAACGAAGTGCCGACCGAATGCCTGTGTGCATTCTGGTCGGCTATTACTTTTATAAGGGGGTGTGAGTATAGTGTCGGATGATCGTACATTTGTTTTGACAGGATTGCAGCTAATGATTATGGGTGATGTGGAAGCGGATGCGCCAGATGGATCAATTGGGTTTACTAGGCATTCGTATTGGAGTGAGAACAAACAGGCTGCTATTGCTTCTGAGGCTATCCCTCCTGTAGTAAGTGATAAATTTGCTAACGAAAAACTTAGAAATCTATTAATGACGATCTGTTTATCGTACCCCTTCTGGAATGATTTTCGTATATTGGATTTTTTTAATAAGCGTGGTATTTCAATGACAATGAAAGAGTTGCGGGATTTGCGTGCAGAGTGTGGAATTGAAAGCAGAGAAGATGTTTGCTTGGAGTTAATGCGGCTCTATTTTAATAAGGAGATAGAGTTAGGCAAAAAACAGGTACAGTTTATCGAAAGGCTGAATCCGGCGTTTCGTGACCGAGATTTTCTGGCAGATAGACCTGGTGATTTACTTGTATATGAATGTATCTTTTTTCGAAGGTTAAATAAAATGTTTTATCTTCATTTTGTATTTGATTTATTTAATGGCTATGCTTTTGGTAAGGTAAGTCGTCGCTGTTCAGGAGAAATCGGATTAAAACTGCTGCAGGAAAAAATTGTTCCTTTTTATCGCGGCAGAGGTTATGAGATCCATGCTATCTTGCATTCCATCAAATCGACTCGAGATCATTGGGAGGTAGAAGAATCAAAGATCCGGGACAATATTTTGGCAATGGGCATCAAGTGGTTAGAGCCTAAACATGCATTTGGCATTATCCAATGTTTCCAACGGGATTTCTTAGATGATTTTTTCAAAGATGCAGAGGCACTTGATGTATCCCTATTAATGATTCAGCCGGCTTTTGATCGATGGATGATAAAATATAATGCCTCCTGTCCCTTTCATCAAAGGCGTAATCGGCTAGGATATTTGGATGATTTAGACAGTATGGATATGGACAGGAGACCTTTGGAAGCCAGCTGTAATTAAGACTGACGAATCTAAAATAATAATAAAAGCTCCATGCGTATTCGTGGTACTCATGGAGTAAAGTAAAACCCTTTATCAGTATTCGTGGTACTCATAAAGGGAGTGGAATTTCTAATCCCAGTGGCGCTAGGTCTATTTCGTTTACCCATTTTTCGTATGCCAATAGGTTTGATTATTAATTAAAGGAGGTGGTTTTATAGGAGCAAGTGATAAAATGCTTCATGAGTATTCGTGGTACCCATGAAGCGGGGCAAACCTTCTAATCCCAGTGGCACTAGGCTCATTTAATTTACCCGTAAACAGTATAACACTCTGTTTCTCTTTTTTCAACAAAGAGAATAAAAAAAGTAAAGGTGGTTTTTGACAATGACAAGAAAAATTGCAATATATGGTAAAGGCGGAATTGGAAAGTCTACAACTCAGCAAAATACAGCAGGAGCAATGGCACATTTCTACGATCAAAAAGTATTCATACATGGCTGTGATCCAAAGGCTGATTCTACTCGTCTGATTCTTGGCGGAATGAATCAAAAAACATTAATGGATATGCTGCGTGATGAAGGGGAAGAAAAAATTACTACTGATAAAGTTGTAAAATCAGGCTACCAGGGCATTCGCTGCGTAGAGTCAGGTGGCCCGGAACCTGGGGTAGGGTGTGCAGGCCGTGGTGTAATTACAGCAATTGATCTTATGGAAAAGAATGGAGCATATACAGAGGATTTAGACTTTGTATTTTTCGATGTACTTGGCGACGTTGTATGTGGTGGATTTGCCATGCCGATCCGCGATGGTAAAGCACAAGAAGTATATATCGTTGCTTCGGGAGAAATGATGGCCATCTATGCAGCTAACAATATTTGCAAAGGTCTTGTGAAATATGCAAAACAAAGTGGTGTTCGTCTTGGCGGAGTCATTTGCAACAGCCGTAAAGTCGATAAGGAAAGAGAATTTTTGGAAGAGTTTACAGCTGCAATCGGAACACAAATGATTCATTTTGTACCTCGCGATAATATTGTTCAAAAAGCTGAATTTAACAAAAAGACAGTGGTTGAGTATGACGCTGAGTGCAACCAAGCGCAAGAATACGGAGAGCTGGCACGCAAGATTATTGAGAATAAGAATTTTGTTATTCCAAAGCCTCTTAGCATGGATGAATTAGAAGCCATGGTTGTTAAATACGGCATTGCTGATTAATATTGACAAACAAAAAAATAGGGGGAGAGCACATATATGATTATGGTTAGAGCAATTGTTAGACCAGACAAAAAAGAAGTGGTTCTTGATGAACTTTCCAATGCTGGATTTCATGCTGCTACTGTAGTAGATGTTGTTGGTCGCGGTAAACAAAAAGGGATTAAATTTGGCGATATTATATATGATGAAATTCCGAAAAGTCTTATTATGTTAGTCATTCATGATGAAGATAAAGATGATGTACTGGATGTGATTATTCGCCATGCTAAGACTGGTGAAAAAGGTGCTTTTGGCGACGGGAAGATCTTTATAAGTGCTACGGATGAAGTATATACCGTTTCCAGCGGCGCTGCTGGGCTATAAGGAGGCGGTGTTATGAAAGAAATCATAGCTATAGTAAGGATCAATAAGGTTGGTGCTACCAAAAAAGCTTTGGTACAAGCAGGGGCTGCCGGTTTTACAGCCTTGAAGGTTATGGGGCGGGGCAGGTTAGTAGAGGACAAGGCTGTAATTGCTGAACGTAGAGCAACCTTATTAGCTTTAGCTCAGAAAGACGATTATAATACAGAAAAACTGATAACCGAATTCTTGGACGGGACTCGTTTATTCCCACGCAGAATGTTTACTGTCTTAGCTCATGACGAAGATGTATCAAAAATTGTCAAGGCTATCATTGAAGCCAATAGAACGGATTACAATGTTGGTGATGGGAAAATCTTTGTATTGCCGGTGCTTGACGCAGTAAGGGTTAGAACGAAGGAATGTGGAGATGCGGCAATCTAGTGGAATGATCGTAAGGTAATTATGTTAGTAAAAAAAGAGGAGGAACCCAATATGCCATATCATAAATTTAAATGTAGCGAGTGTATTCCTGAAAGAGAAAAGCACGCTGTTATAAAAGGTCCCGGTGAGGATTTGACCTCGGCTCTTCCTCTAGGATATCTTAATACGATTCCGGGGTCGATCTCAGAACGGGGCTGCGCTTACTGTGGAGCAAAGCATGTTATCGGCACACCGATGAAAGATGTTATTCATATGAGCCATGGACCAGTTGGATGTACCTATGACACCTGGCAAACCAAACGCTATATCAGCGATAACGATAACTTTCAGCTTAAATATACCTATGCCACGGATATGAAGGAAAAGCATATTATATTTGGTGCCGAAAAATTGCTGAAGCAAAATATTATTGAAGCATTTAAAGCCTTTCCTGATATCAAACGGATGACACTTTATCAAACTTGTGCTTCCGCACTGATCGGCGATGACATCAATGCCGTTGCAGCAGAAGTGATGGAAGAAATGCCCGAAGTCGATATCTTCGTTTGTAACTCTCCTGGATTCGGGGGACCGAGCCAGTCAGGGGGGCATCACAAAATTAATATTGCCTGGATCAATCAAAAGGTAGGGAATGTGGAACCCAAAATCACCAGTGAGTATGTTATCAATTATGTGGGTGAGTATAACATTCAGGGTGATCAGGAAGTCATGGTGGACTATTTCAGAAGAATGGGCATTCAGGTTCTTTCCACCTTTACAGGCAATGGATCCTACGACGACCTTAGAGCGATGCACCGAGCCCACCTTAATGTACTGGAATGTGCCCGCTCTGCCGAATATATTTGTAATGAGCTTAGAGTACGATATGGGACACCACGGCTTGATATTGATGGATTCGGCTTTGAAGCATTGGGGACCTCACTTAGAAAAGTAGGCTTGTTTTTTGGAATTGAAGACAGAGCTCAGGCGATCATTGATGAAGAAACTGCCAGATGGAAACCGGAAATGGATTGGTATAAAGAACGTCTGCAAGGTAAGAAAGTATGTTTGTGGCCAGGCGGTTCCAAGCTTTGGCACTGGGCTCATGCTATTCGTGAAGATATGGGTGTCAATGTTGTCTCTGTGTATACAAAATTTGGTCATCAAGGTGACATGGAAAAGGGGATAGCCCGGTGTGAAGAAGGTGCCCTTGCTATTGATGATCCTAATGAATTAGAAGCACTCGAAGCTTTGGAGATGCTCAAGCCTGACATTATCTTCACTGGGAAACGTCCAGGTGAAGTTGCTAAGAAACTGCGGGTTCCCTACCTCAATGCCCATGCGTATCACAATGGCCCTTATAAGGGATTTGAAGGCTGGGTCAGGTTTGCCAGGGATATCTACAATGCGATCTATTCGCCGATTCATCAGCTTTCCTTCGTGGATATCAGCAAGGATGAAATACCTGACCAAACAAACTTCTTAACACAAAAGATGATCTCTGATGTGAATTTGAGTGAAGAAGTAACTGCTTCAAAAGAACTAAGAGAATATACGGGTAATTATGATACCATTACACCATTGCGCAATAAGACGTATCCTGATTTCCCAGCAGAAAAAAAACTCTCAGCGGTATAAGGGAGGATAGTTATGGAGGATATGATGAAAGACAGAGTTGAGCAACTAGTAGATTATATTATGAAAAATTGTTTGTGGCAGTTTCACTCTCGTGCCTGGGACAGAGAGAAACAAAATGAGGGAATCTTGACGAAAACCATGCAGATATTATGCGAAGAACCTGTTGAAAAAGAAACTCCTATGGATAAAGTGTATTGGGTGGATGCCGTATGCTTGGCAGATGCTTTTAAAAAGCGTTATTCCTGGCTGGCTGCTTTGGACAAAGGGGAAATCAAACTGCTCATGCAGGGACTCAAAGAGCGTATAGATTATTTAACGATAACAGGATCTCTTAATGCAGAGCTTACCGATCCTCATTATTAAAGTGTACAAATAAGAACTGTGCCGTCACGGCGGACGCAAAATGAAATGAAAAGGAAGGAGTATTTCTATGCAATGTGAAGTAAAAAACAAAGAGCGTGCCGGCGTTATCAATCCAATATTAACATGCCAGCCTTGTGGCGCGCAGTATGCCAGTATAGGAATAAAAGAATGCATTGGGATCGTTCATGGAGGTCAGGGCTGCGTTATGTTCGTCCGCCTGTTGTTCTCCCAGCATTTTAAAGAGAGCTTTGAGCTTGCATCTTCTTCCCTCCATGAGGATGGTGCAGTATTTGGTGCCACCCATCGTGTGGAAGAAGCGGTAGATGTACTTTTGATGCGATATCCTAATGTGAAAGTGATACCCATCATCTCAACCTGCTCAACGGAAGTTATCGGTGATGATATTGATGGTGTTGTTTTGAAGCTGAATAACGGTCTTCTGAAAGAAAAATATGCTGGTCGGGAAGTTCATCTCATTCCCATTCATTCCCCTAGTTTTAAAGGGAGTATGGTGAGCGGTTATGATGTTGCGGTAAAGGATATTATAAGTCATTTTGCCAAAAAAGATAAACCAAAGGGAAAAATTAACCTGTTCACTGGATGGGTGAATCCGGGGGATGTAACAGCAATTAAACATCTTCTATCCGAAATGCAGGTAGATGCCACTGTTCTTTTCGAAATCGAGAGCTTTGATTCTCCTCTGATGCCAGACGGCAATTCGGTATCCTATGGTAATACGACAATTGCGGATCTAACCGAAACAGCCGATGCCCTGGGGACGATCGCGCTAAACAGGTATGAAGGCGGTCAGGCTGCCAAATATCTTGAAAATGAATTTGATATTCCGACTATCATTGGGCCGACTCCAATCGGCATCCGCAATACGGATATCTTTCTTCAGAATGTGAAGAAAATGACCGGCAAACCAATTCCTGCGTCTCTTGTTCGGGAGCGTGGTATTGCTCTTGATGCACTGACTGATCTTACCCATATGTTTTTCGCTGATAAGAAAGTCGCTATCTACGGGAATGCTGATCTTGTGATTGGTCTTGCAGAGTTCTGTCTTGATCTGGAGATGAAACCGGTGTTGCTTCTATTGGGTGACGATAATACTTCCTACCCCGATGATCCTCGCATTAAAGCACTTCAGGAAAACGTTTCCTTTGAGATGGAAATCATTATGAATGCAGATTTGTGGGAATTGGAAAACCGGATTAAGAACGAGGGACTTGAACTGGATCTGATTCTGGGCCACTCTAAGGGAAGGTTTATCTCCATCGATCATAATATTCCCATGGTACGTGTAGGTTTCCCCACTTACGACCGCGCAGGGCTGCATCGTCATCCGGTTGTAGGCTACGCAGGTGCCACGTGGTTGGGTGAAGAAATGGCAAATACGCTGTTTACCGACATGGAATACAAGAAGAACAAGGAATGGGTTCTCAATGTTTGGTAAAGGCACATGGAAGGCATAGGATTCTGAACAAGCAATGAATGTAAGAGATAATCCGTTATTTTGTGATATTCTGCCAGTTCCTGATGAAGATCAGGTTCTGGCAGAATCATTAAAAAGAGGATTGAGTAGAGGACCAATATAGAAGAAGTTTGAGGTGAAGAATATGGATTGCCCAGGTTCAACGTCGGATACAAAAATGCAGACGGCTGCTGCTATAGTAGAGAAAACCCAGAAGCATCCCTGTTACTCCTTTGACGCTCATCAAAAATTTGCTAGGATGCATCTGCCTGTTGCGCCCTATTGTAATATTAGCTGTAATTATTGTAATCGTAAATTTGATTGTGTAAATGAGAGCCGTCCGGGTGTAACCAGTGAAATACTTACGCCACAAGCGGCCAAAAAAAAGTTTGATAGGGTAAGTGAAAAGGTTCGAGAGCTTAGTGTAGTAGGGATTGCAGGACCTGGGGATGCTTTAGCTGATTGGGAAAATACAAGGCAGACCATAGGATTGATTCGTAAGGAAAACCCGCAGATTGTTTTTTGTCTTTCAACAAATGGCTTGCTATTGCCTGAATATGCCCAGGAAATTGTGGAACTCGGCGTAACCCATGTTACAGTAACGGTGAATTGTTTAGATCCTGCTATTGGGGCGAAGATCTATAAGCATATTCAGTATAAAGGACAGCGTTATGAAGGGGAACCGGGCGTTAATATTCTGATCGAAAATCAATT
>JBEQCC010000104.1:0-7377 GCA_041639455.1 Pelosinus sp.
GCTAGTAGTATAATATTCGCAAATTACAGATGAACTTCAATCTAACCTTTCATGGGTGAGACATACCTAAGGGGGAGGAAAATATGAAGAATAATGGCGATTTGGTTTTGTTCATAAAGCAAAAGGATTATATCATGTTGGATAATTGCTTGGGGAGTGGCTCGTTTGGAAAGACGGTTTTGCTCCAAGACCCATTTATAGATGAAATTTTTGTTGCTAAAAAATATGAACCTGCCAGTTGAACAAGCTTCATCTTTTCTCACCCCATTGATCTGGCTGCAAAACGCCTACTATTTGTTTTATAAGTTGAGCATTTCCTTTTACATAATCAGGTTCTAACATAACATCATGTGTGCCAAAGCCTTTGTATTCCACATAATTTCCTATTGTTTTCTGCACCCATTCATCAGCCTTAGAACAATTTTGTTGGTCTTTATGAGAATATATCTGACATATATCAGCCGTAATTTTCTCATCGTTAAGTAAGCCATTAAGATAATTTAAATAATTTATGGTCTTACTTTGAATGAATTTTTTTATATTTTTCTTTTCTTTTTCGGATATATCCATACTCTTCATAAAGTCATCAACACGTTCCATTAAGAGTTCCATGCTCTCATCCGGTATTTTTAGGTATTGGCAATCTAACAAAAGGAGTTCCGCTACATCGCAGCCTTGCCTTTCTAGTTCTCTTGCAACCGCAACCGTTAAAATTCCGCCTGCAGAAAAGCCGCCCAAAAAGTATGGTCCCTGAGCTTGTATGCTAGTTATCATTTTTACATATTCTTTGACTTTAGCTTCACTTTCTACTAAATTAAAACAATATAACGTATACTCTTTCAATTCAGTCGCTAAATGTCTATATATTAATCCTAATGGCACTGCCGGAGGGAAGAGGAACAGGTTCGGCTGATTACCATTGTTTTCGTTAAATCTTATATAATCGCTGTATACCTGTTTGACCGAATCCGATTTTTCAGTGCATTTTGCAAGTTCTGTTATCGTAGGGTTCTTAAAAATTTGATCATAAGGTATTTCTACCCCAAATTCCTCATAGATTCTCGCTACCAGGGTTATGACTTTTAGGGAATAGCCGCCCAGTTCAAAGAAGTTATCTTCAATCCCAACTTTTTTAACCCCCAAAACGTCCTGCCAAATCTCTGCCAGCTTTTCTTCCACTTCATTTCTCGGCGCTATGTATTCCGTTTTGGTCTGAGCCCTTCCTTCCGGTTCCGGCAGTGCCTTTCTATCGATTTTTCCGTTTGGTGTTAACGGCATCTTTTCAAGCTGCACAAAAACTGACGGAATCATGTACTGAGGCAGTGTTTTGTCTAAATATTCCCTGAGTTCTGAGATGGCAATTTCCTGCCCAGCTACCATATATGCGCATAAATACTTATTGCCCTTCCCATCCGCTTTGACAATCACTAACACTTCTTTGATCAGCGGATGGTTTATCAGCCCGGCTTCGATCTCCCCCAGTTCAATTCGAAAACCTCTAAGTTTGATTTGCTGGTCGATTCGACCTAAAAATTCAATATTACCATCCGGCAGCCATCTAGCAAGGTCACCTGTCCGGTACATTTTCTCACCTAGAGCAAAGGGGTTTGCTACAAACTTTTCTGCTGTCAATTCCGATCTGTTCAAATAGCCTCTAGCCAAGCCATCTCCCGCGATACATAATTCCCCCGGAACACCGACGGGTTGTAAATTTCCGCTCTGGCTTACTATATAAATGCAGGTATTGGCTACGGGAGCCCCAATGGGTACGCTCATTTCGTCATCTTGCAGATGTTTTATCTCGTAGTAGGCCGCATAAACGGTGGTCTCTGTCGGACCATATACATGCACAATCCTTCCACTGCCCAAATATTCATAGGCTTTACGTACATGATGCGCCGAAACCATTTCTCCGCCAAACAGCACTTTTCTTATATTTTTCAAGCATGTAATATTTACGTCCACCAGCGTATTAAACAGAGCGGTCGTGATAAAGAAGACGGTTACTTTTTCCTGGTCAATCACCTTGCTCAGCCTGTTCATCTCTACTACATTAACCTTGTCAATCAACACCAGTTTCGCTCCGTTTAGCAACGCTCCGTAAATGTCAAAAACCGAACCGTCAAAAGCGTAATTGGATAACTGCAACAATACATCCTCCACCGTGATCTCAATGTAATTCGTGTTTTTGACAACCCGAACTACATTATAATGCATGGTCAAATTTCCTTTAGGTTTCCCCGTCGACCCTGAGGTATAAATGACATAGGCTAAATCTTGGGAGGTATTTACTTTTTCCAAGTTTGCAGCATCTTCCTTGTACAGTTCCATATCATCTAAGTCGATAATATCTCCATTGAAAGCTATCGTATCAACTAAGTGCCGCTGTGTTACTAAGATTCTTGCTCCGCTATCTTCCAGCATATAGTTGATTCTTTCTGCCGGATATTCCGGATCAATGGGCAGATACGCTCCTCCAGCCTTCAATATCCCCATGATTCCAACGATCATTTCCGGTGAGCGTTCTACAATCATACCGACTATGCTACTGGCTTTTACGTCTTTCTTCCTTAAATTTCTTGCCAATTGGTTGGCTCGCTGGTTCAGCTCCCGATAGGTTAGCTGCTCCTTTTCAAAGGTTACAGCAATATGATCAGGGTTATTTGCGGCTTGCTCCTCAAACAGTTCCTGGATGGCTTTATCCTGTGGATAGGTCGTTTTCGTATTATTAAAATCAACCATAATTTGGTATTTCTCTTCCTCTGCTGCGAGATCAATATCTCCCAATTTAATTCCCGGCTGTGCTGCAATATTTCTTAATATATTTGTAAAATGCCGTCCTAGCCGTTCAATTGTTTCTTTCTTAAACAATTTTGTATAATACTCCAAAATAAACTCTAAGTGGTTGTTTACTTCAATGGCTTCTAAAGTTAAATCAAATTTCGCTACTTTATGCTCAAATTCATAAGGTGAAAATCTTAAATTATTCATTCCTAACACTGCTGCGCCGGCATTTTGAACAGTAAACATGGTATCAAACAGCGGATTTCGACTTAGATTTCTTGCTATCTTTAACTTGTCCACCAATTCTTCAAATTGATAGTCCTGATATTCATAGGCATCCAATGCATTGCCTTTAACCTCTTGCAAGAATTCTAGGAAACTTTTGCTTTCTGCCGGGTTGTTCCGCATTGCCAGTGTATTGACGAACATACCGACCATATTGTCTAAATCTGCATGGGATCTGCCTGCAATGGGCGATCCTACAATAATGTCTTCCTGACCCGTATATTTTGACAATAAAACATTATATGCCGCCAGCAGCACCATATATAAGGTCGTACCAGTTTCCATGGCAAGTTTGTTTAACGCTTCTGTCAATTCTTCTTCTATGGAAAAGTTGATCCTATCTCCCGCAAAGCTTCTGACGATTGGCCGTGGATAATCACTTGGCATATTGAGTACAGGAATTTCTCCTGTAAAGACTTTTAGCCAATATTCTTCTTGTTTTTTCAACGCTTTACTTTGGAACAATTCATTCTGCCAAGCCGAAAAATCTTTATACTGAATCCGCAGTTCCGGCAGTTCCTGCCCCTCGTATAAACCTGCCAGTTCTTTCACTATGATGCTCATGGATACACCGTCAGATATGATATGGTGCATATCAAACAGTACAATATGCTTGTTTTCGCCTAATTCGATCAGCCCCACTCTGAGTAATGCTGCTTTGCCCAGATCAAAGGGACGCACAAAAGATTGAATGATATCCGGTATATCTTTTTTTCCCTTTTGCATGCTGTCGATGGTAAACTCAATTTCTTTGTGTATCCTTTGCACAGGCTCCCTGTTAATAACCGCAAAGGAGGTCCGTAATGTTTCGTGACGCTGAATGAGTTTTTTGAGTACATCTTCCAATCGATCTTTGTCCAAAGCCCCCTTTACTGTAAATACAGCGGGCATATTATAATTCATATTTTCCGGCTCAAACTGATTGAGGATAAACATTCTCTTTTGCGCAGAAGAAACCGGATAATATTCTTGGTTCGCTACTGGTTCAATGGTCGCATAATCACTTTCCCCAGCACCTTCGATGGTTTTAATCATTGTCTTGATGGTTTGCGTTTTAAATACTTCCTGCAGAGCTATTTCTGCCCCAAATTCCTTATGTATTCTGGCAACAAGAGTAATGGCCTTTAAGGAATGACCGCCCAATTCAAAAAAGTTATCTTCAATCCCGACCTTCTCAACGCCTAAAACCTCCTGCCAAATTTCCGCCAGCTTCTCCTCCGCTGCGTTTCTTGGAGCGACATATTCCGTTCCCGTATTGATCCGCCCCTCAGGCTCCGGCAGCGCTTTCCTGTCAAGTTTCCCGTTTGACGTTAACGGCATTTTGTCAAGCCGTACAAAAGCTGACGGAAGCATATAATCGGGTATTGCTTTTGCAAGGTGCTCCCTTAGTTCTGCTACGGTGAGTGCCTGTTCGGCTACCAAATAGGCGCATAAATACTTGTCGCCTTTACTGTCTTCCTTGACAATAACGATTGTTTCTTTTATAGACGGATGTTTTAAAAGTTCAGCTTCGATTTCGCCTAATTCGATTCTAAAGCCCCTAATCTTCACTTGATGATCCATTCTGCCCAAATACTCGATAGTACCATCCGTTAACCATCTCGCCAGATCGCCCGTCCGATACATCTTTTCCCCTGGGAAAAATGGATTTTCTACAAACTTCTCTGCTGTCAATTCTGGTCTATTTACATAGCCCCTGGCCAATCCCTCTCCGGCAATACAAAGTTCGCCGGCTATACCGATGGGCTGCAGCTTATTGGTTCCATTCATAATATACAAATTGATATTATCAATCGGCTTACCAATGGGTATAGATGCATGTTTTTCTTCTGTTAAGCATTCAAAATGTGATGCATCAATGGTTGCTTCCGTGGGACCATATTGATTAATTAGCTTTACATTAGACTTTGTATTACATATTTCATGAAATCTTTCAACTAGGTTTGCTTGTAATGCTTCCCCACCGACAAATACCATTTTCAAACTTGATAAATGCTCTTGATTGACCTGACCTTCCATATATTCCAAAAGTATATTTAATAAGGAGGGTACAAATTGGATCACTGTTACTTTATTTTCACTAATCGCCTTGATAATTTTTACCGGATCTTTTTCCCCTTGCGGCTCTAAAAGACATACTTTGGCGCCTGCCATTGCCCACCACAATACTTCCCATACGGATGCATCAAAAGTATATGATGTTTTTTGCAGTATAATGTCCTCTTCTGTTATAGGGTATTGATTTTGCAGCCAGCTTAAGGTATTTACCAGCGAATGGTGTTCAATTTCAACTCCTTTTGGTTTTCCCGTGGATCCCGAAGTATAAATCACATACGCCAGGTCTTGCGGAGTATTTACAGGTATCAAATTGGCAGGATCTCCTGAATATAAACCTTGGTGATCTAAATCAATTGTTTCTCCTTTAAACGGAGCTATATGAAACAAATGTTCCTGGGTTAATAAGATGCTGGTTCCACTGTCTGCCAGCATATGGCGGATCCTTTCCGGCGGATACTCCGGGTCAATAGGCAAATAAGCCCCGCCGGCTTTCAATATCCCCATAATCCCGATCAGCATTTCCGGTGAACGCTCCACCATAAATCCGACGGTACTGTTGGCTTTTACACCTTTGCTGCGTAAGACTCGTGCCAATTGATTGGCTTTATTATTCAATTCTCCATAAGTAAGATGCTTATCACCAAATAGTACCGCGATATGATCTGACTGCCTTGCTGCCTGCTTCTCAAAAAGCTCCTGCATTGTCTGATCTTTCGGATAGATGGTTTCTGTATTATTAAAATCATAGAGTATTTGATTTTTCTCATATTTTGATAAAATTTCTATATCCGTGATCTTGATTTGCGGCTGAACTACGATATTTTTCAGGATGTTAATAAAGTGACTTCCCAATCGCTCAATTGATTCTCGCTTAAACAGCTTGGTATAATATTGCAGCGTAAACTCTAAACGACCGTTTATCTCCACTGCCTCTAAGCTTAGATCAAATTTTGCAGTCTTGTTGGCAAATTCATAAGGAGAAAATTTCAAACTATTAATTTCTAGTGCGGCAATATCCATGTTCTGTAAAGAAAACATGGTATCAAACAGCGGATTTCTGCTTACATCTCTTGCTATATCCAGCTTGTCTACCAGTTCTTCAAATTGATAGTCTTGATGTTCGTAACCTTTCAGCGCATTTTCTTTGACCTCTCGCAAGAATTCCAGAAAATTTTTGCTCCCTGCCGGAAAATTTCGCATCGTCAGCGTGTTAACAAACATACCCACAATATACTCTAAATTCGCATGAGGCCTGCCTGTAATCGGTGTCCCTACGATAATATCTTCCTGATCCGTATATTTTGACAATAAAATATTATATGCTGCCATCAATACCATATATAAGGTCGTACCAGTTTCCATGGCAAGTTTGTTTAACTCTCTTGTCAATTCTTCTCCTAAAGTAAACTTTAGCCAGTCTCCCTCAAAACTTTTAACCGGTGGTCTTGGATAATCACTCGGCATATTGAGTACCGGAAGCTCTCCTGCTAAGGTCTGTAACCAATATGCCTCCCGATGTTTAAATATCTCACTTGCCTGCAAGCGTTTTTGCCAAACCGAAAAATCTTTGTACTGAATCTGCAGCTCCGGCAATTCCATTCCTTCATACAAGCTTGCCAGTTCTTTTGCCAAAATCCCCATAGATACGCCATCAGAGATCATATGATGCATATCAAATAACACAACACGGCTGTTTTCATCCAATTCAACCAGCCCCACTCTAAGCAACGGAGCCTTGCTTAAATCAAAGGGACGTACAAAATTGTGAAAAATATTTCCTATATCCTCTTTTCCCCCGTAGAAGCACTCAATGGTAAAGGCAGTTTCTTTGTGTACTCGTTGTACCGGTTCCCCATTAATTAATTCAAAGGAGGTCCGTAATGTTTCATGTCTTTTGATTAGTTTTGTCCACATCTCTTCAAACCGCTGTCTGCTAAAAACCCCCTCCGCCTTAAATGCCGCGGACATATTATAGGCAGTACCATTTGCACTAAATTGATTTAAGACAAACATTCTCTTTTGCGCTGAGGATGCAGGATAGTATTCTTGTTCAGCTGCTGCTTCAATAGCCGCATAGCTATTTTCTGTCGCACCATTGATAATCTTGATTAGTTCTTTGATAGTTTGGGCTTTAAATATTTGCTGCAGAGGCACCTCTGCCCCAAATTCTTTATGTATCTTGGCTGCAAGACTTATTGCCTTTAGCGAATGACCGCCCAGCTCAAAAAAATTATCCTCGATCCCGACCTT
>JBEQCC010000105.1:0-7341 GCA_041639455.1 Pelosinus sp.
GAAAACGTACTCTTTCAGATCAAAAGTATCAGTGAAGAATTAAAAAGTGCTCAACAGGCTGTGAACCAAGGGGCAATCATACAGGGAAAAATTCAAGAAAAACAAAAAGCAGAGCAATTATTTGCAGCGCTTACCCAGCAAAAGTCAATCATCGAAGAAGAACGAGCAGGTCTTCTGCGGGCAACGGCGGCAATGGGCTTGTTCGATGCAGAAAAGAATCGGTCGAACTATGCTCAGGATGTACTGTCGTTGGAAGAGAATTGTAAGATATATAAGGTTGAGCTGGATATGGAGATACAGAAGCTGAAAGAGGCGCAGCAGCGGTTTGAAATGGAAGCCGCTAAAGAAGAAGAGCGGGAAAAGCTGGTACGGCAAATCATCCATTTACAGCAGATCGAGGATAAAATGAAACTGCTGGAAAAAGCCTTGAGTGCAGCAGCGATAAGAAAGAATGAATTGCAGCAGGCAGCAAAGAAGAAAGATGCTGCTGAATTCGAATATACAAAGATGCAAGAAAAGATAGACCATATCATTCTGGAAGAACGGAAAGTTGTTCAACTTGCGTTAGAAGTGGGCGGCAGGGAAATACAATGGCAGCATGCCCAAGGAGTGCTTACGAAAAGTAGACTGCTGGAGGAACATAAGAAAAAATTCACTCAGTTAGAACAGCAAGTTTCTGTTTCGGAGCTGAAGGTGGCAGAGCTTGAGAAAAACTATGCAGCTGCTAAAAGCAGTCTTACCACATTGCAGCATGAATGGATGCAAGGGCAGGCAGCTTTCATGGCAAGTACCTTGGCAGCAGGGGAGAACTGCCCCGTCTGTGGTTCAGCGGATCATCCTAAACTGGCTGCTCCTAGAGGAATCATGCCGAATGAAAATCAATTGAAAACAGCTCAAAAGCAGATGGAATTTATAGAACAAGAAAGAGATACCTGTCGCAGTCAGCACAGTTTGCTGCAAACCGAGAGGGATACATGGGAAAAGCGCATTGCTGATCTTTTTAGGGAAATGAAAGATCAAGCTGCATTACCTTTGCAAGAGTTATCTCAAAGAGTTCAGACTTTGCGTGAAAAGTATGAGCAAGCTTTGGCGGGAGAACAGCAGGTCAGAAATGTGGCCAAGCAGTTGGAGCAGTTAAGGGAACAACAAGAAGACCTGCACAAGGAATCGGTTCAGGTGCAAGAAGCGTGGCGCCAGGCAGAACAGTTTTTTACAACCGCAGAAATCATAGTGGCAGAAAGGCGTCTTGCGATACCCGAGGAACTGCAAGGGATGGGGAAATTGGCAGCACACCTAAAAAGTGCCCAAAGTAAGCAAGAACAATATAAAGCAGCCTGGGAACAAGCTCAGCAGCATGTACAGCAGGGAAACCAGCTGGTGACCCAGAAGCAGACACTCTTGGAAAATACCAACTATCGCTTAAAAGAGAGCAGGATAAAATACGAAGAGGAACAAAACTATTTTGTAAAACGAGTAGCAGCAGCTGGATTTATGGATCAGCAAGATTATGAGAATGCAAAAAAGAGTCCAGAAAGTATGAATCTTATTACAAAGAAAATTGCTGCCTTTGACTCAGAATTCAGTAAAGCCGCTCTGTTTCTGGAACAGGCTGTCCGGGCGGCGGAAAATCTGGAATTACCGGATATGCTGGGTCTGCAGCAAGTAGTTACAACTATGCAGAATCAATATAATGATATGTTTGCTGCACACACGAATCTAGAGGCGCTTCTAAAACGTCAGCAGGCTTGGTTGAAAAAAATCAACCAAGTGGATGAGGTCTTAGGGACATTAGACGCCCAATATGCTGTAGCGGGACGTTTGGCAGAGGTCGCTAACGGCAGCAATGAGCACAAATTGACGCTGCAGCGATTTGTCTTAGGAACGTTATTAGAAAATGTAATTGTGGCAGCGAATGAACGTTTAAAAATGATGAGCCGCAGCCGTTATTCCCTGCAGCGAACCCTGGAACGAGCCCGAAAAAACGCTGCTGGTGGTTTGGATATAGAGGTTTTTGACAACTATACAGGCATTGCCAGAGGTGTGGCGACCTTATCTGGGGGGGAGACTTTTTTGGCATCTTTGTCATTAGCCTTGGGTTTAGCTGATGTTGTTCAGTCCTATGCAGGCGGCATACATTTAGATACAATTTTAGTCGATGAGGGCTTTGGTACTCTTGATCCAGAAGCCTTAGATTTTGCTGTCAAGGCTTTAATCGATTTGCAGCAGGGAGGGCGGCTGGTGGGGATTATATCTCACGTTCCTGAACTAAAAGAAAGAATAGATGCCCGTTTAGAAGTTATGGCAACAGAAAGAGGCAGTACTGCTTGTTTTAAAATTGGTTAATTTATAAGGATTTTGGTTATTTTATCTTTATACTATAGTTGTAATGCGTGACATAAGCAGGAAAAGGGCGATAAATGACGAAATGTGAGTAAGATAAAAGATAAATCGAGAAGGGGTTTCAAGGATGACGACAAATAAGACAATTTCTTCAAACTTCATTGAAAATATTATCAATGAAGATTTGAAGAACAATAAAAATAATAAGAGGGTACATACCCGCTTTCCACCAGAGCCCAATGGGTATCTGCATATTGGTCATGCAAAGTCCATCTGTCTTAATTTTGGGATTGCTCGGGATTATAACGGCTTATGTAATTTGCGTTTTGATGATACCAATCCAAGTAAAGAAGAAGTCGAGTATGTGGAATCCATTCAAGAAGATGTAAAATGGCTGGGATTTAATTGGGACGATCGCATGTTTTATGCTTCTGATTATTTTGAACAGCTTTATGAATGTGCCGTTCAATTGATACAATCAGAAAAGGCATATGTTTGTGACTTGAATCCTCAGGAAATGCGGGAATATCGAGGGACTTTGACTGAACCAGGAAAAAACAGCCCTTATCGCAGTCGTTCGGTAGCAGAAAATCTAGAATTGTTTGATGGTATGAGAGCTGGAAAATTTGCTGATGGTTCTAGGGTATTGCGAGCAAAAATTGATATGGCATCGCCAAATGTAAATTTGCGTGATCCTATTTTATATCGTATTATGCGAGCCGAACATCATCGTACAGGTAATACCTGGTGCATATATCCCATGTATGATTTTGCTCACCCTATTTCCGATGCTTTAGAAGGAATTACTCATTCTATTTGTACCTTAGAGTTTGAAGATCATCGTCCATTATATGATTGGCTGATTTCTTCTCTTGAGATGGAGAACCGCCCTCAGCAGATTGAGTTTGCACGGTTGAATGTTACCAATTTGGTAATGAGTAAAAGAAAGCTTAGGATGCTAGTGGAAGAAGGTTTGGTGGATGGCTGGGATGATCCCAGGATGCCAACCATTTCTGGGCTGCGGCGTCGTGGTTATACACCGGAAGCCATTCGTGATTTTTGTGAACGCATTGGCGTAGCCAAAAGCAATAGTACTGTCGATATTGCGATGCTGGAGCATTGTATCAGAGAAGATCTAAACAGCAAGGCCTTGCGAGTGATGGCAGTGCTGCGTCCATTGAAAGTAGTCATTACCAATTATCCTGAGGGACAGGTAGAGGAACTGGAAACGGAGAATAATCCAGAGCAGCCGGATATGGGCAATCGCAATATTCCTTTCTCACGGGAGATCTATATTGAGCGGGATGACTTCATGGAAATTCCAATTAAAAAATTCTTTCGTTTGGCTCCCGGACAGGAAGTGCGTTTAAAAAATGCATATTTTATTAAATGTGAAGAAGTGATTAAAGACCCGGAAACTGGTGAAGTGATAGAATTACGCTGCACTTATGATCCTGAAACCAAAAGTGGTACAGGAACAGCAACTCGGAAAGTGAAAGGGACGCTGCACTGGGTTTCTGCTGCGCAGGCTGTTAAGGCTGAAGTACGATTGTTTGATTATTTACTTGCAGATGAAGAGACTGATCAAGGTGAAAGGGACTTCAAAGATGATATCAATCCCAATTCTTTGGAGAGACTTACATCTTGCATGCTGGAGCCTAGCTTACTTCAAGCTACCCTTGATCAGCGTTACCAATTCATTCGCAACGGCTACTTCTGCTTGGATATGAAGGATTCTACAGCAGAAGTACCTGTCTTTAATCGTATTGTAGGATTGCGTGATTCCTGGGCAAAAGCGCAAAAAGCGTAAAAGATAAAGAGCTCGTCAACGAAGTGGCGGGCTCTTTATCTTTCCTTTAGGAAGACTGCGCGTCTATTAGTTCTGCTGATTCGTTACAGTAGCACTACTATTGCTATTCGTTACAGTAGAAGCGCTCCCTGCTTTCGATCCCATAGCAGCGTTAGAGCTAAGACGATCTTCAATATTAGAAATATGCTGCTTCATATCTTGAGACATTTGGGTAAACATTTGTTGAGCCGTTTGATTCTCAGTAGATGTGGCAAAAGATGCATAGGTTCCTTTAGCTGATTCAGCGGCAGCTAAAGCCTTTTCTAAATCTTTTTGTACGGTCATAAGATTACCTCCAACATCCTTTTGTAGATGAATGATCTGTTAGTATTCTTCCTGATTTTTGGTGTTTTATTACAGGATAATGCTGGTAAGAATTTTTTATATTTAAATCATTTACTGAAGTGAATGTAAAATGGAAATGAGGATTCAAAATCATCAAGAATATATTGGTTTTTTTCAACTTAAATAGCTGCAGTTCTTTGTTCTTGAATGATCTCAGATCACGACTGTTCTTACATGGGAATAAAGTTTATGTATTTTATAAAACTTTTCTTGCACACTAGACAAGAAAGGTTTAAAATAAAATTCGCAGCAAAAAAATAATGCAAAAGATTGGGGCGGTGATAGTGAATTTCATGAAAAGAAAGATTTCGATTGTTGGTGTACCAATGTGGTTGGGACAGACTCGCTATGGTACCAACTTAGGACCCCAGGGTATTCGGTGTGCAGGGTTAATGGATCGTCTAAAAGGTATCGGACAGGATGTCGTAGATGAAGGTAATCTTTCTATTGGCATTACAGGATGCTTTAGACAAAGCGGCGAGAATATTAAAAATGTAAAAACCCTTGTTGATTCAAGTGAAAAGTTGGCAGCAAAGGTTTCAAATATTATACAAGAAGGGCGCTTTCCCCTTGTTTTAGGTGGAGACCACAGCATTGCCATGGGGACATTAGCTGGTGTTGCAAAACATTATAAAAATATTGGTGTCATTTGGTACGATGCTCATGCTGATATGAATACGCCTGAAACATCCCCGACTGGCAATATTCATGGTATGCCTTTAGCAGCCAGTATGGGATTAGGTCATTCGGCTTTGACGAATATTGGAGGCTATCAGGGAAAAGTGAAACCGGAGCATATTGTGTTGATTGGTGCTCGGGATGTGGATCAAGGGGAACAGCAGCTCATTGAGGAAAGAAATATAAAAATGTACACTGCCAATGATGTTAAACGACTGGGCATGGAAGTAGTCATCGCCGAGGCAGTGCGTTATTTATCAGAACGTTGTGATGGAATCCATTTAAGCTTCGATGTAGATGGTATTGACCCTGCAGAATTCCCGGGAGTAGGGACCCCCGTCGCCAATGGCCTTAGCTATAAAGAAAGTCTGCAGGCCGTACGGTTATTAGCCGCAGCTGAAAATTTGATTTCCGCGGAATTTGTCGAGGTCAATCCATTGCTGGATAAAGATGATATGACAGCTCGTCTGACCGTTAACCTGATTGGAGCGTTATTTGGTGAGACTGCTAAAAGCAAACAGGTGCAAAGAACAGATCGAAAAAGAAGCGCTGAAGCGATATGACAAAGTGGGTTTAGTTCATGAGAGCTGTTCTAGGACTTTTATATGGTTCTTAATGAGATACATTTCAAGAAAATAATGAGAAGAGTTCACTTTCATTCAGGAGTGGACTCTTCTTTTGTCCGTATAGAGAGTATGCGTTTCTTCATAGAGAGCGGTAAATACAGTGAATTTCCTTTTTAGCTGCTGCAAGTGGTATGCTGTTAATTGGAATTAGCTCTGATAAATATCAGGAACGTAAGTAGCCAGGAGCGGCTTAGCTCGCTGGTAGCTCAAGGTGACAAAAATTAGAAGAAATCGTTTATCTTTTGCGTTCGAAATATTCCGAATTCTGCTGTGAAAAGTAAGATGGCTTTACGCTATTTTTATTTTTGCTGGAATGGAATATAGGGACTTGCCTCCTTGGTAATGCTGCTCACTCCTATATTCCATTCCTAACGATTGCCAGGTATAATATTATTTCGGCATATCTAGGTATTATTATGAATTAAGACCGCGGTTCTTTATCCTGAGAAATTGTTATATAATGGTTGATCAATAGTTCCACTCTATTCAATTCTTGAAATACGAGGGGTAACCACTCTTGTTTATTGTTTACGGAATTCTTTTCGAAGACTTGTAAATAGCCTTTGATGACCGTGAGTGGATCGCTGATTTCATTTAGCAATGTAATTGCATTCGCAGCAATCACATCGACTTGAGAATTGCTGGAGACTGTAGTTTGCTTTTTAGGTTTGCCATCTGTTATTTGTAGTACATCCATCTTTCTAGAAAACGTTACTACCTGCATGAAACTGCTCCTCCTTTTTATCATCTTACTTTTTATTGGATGAGAATTGGTGTCTATAAGACACTAATTCTCTGGTTGTTTGTAAAATCCTGCCGAAACAGTGTCTTATAGACAGATTAATTGCACTGCTATGATAAGCACGCTATCGTAATAATGAGGGGTGTGCTCATGGAAACAACATTAGGAGATCGAATAAAACAATTACGAAGCGAGTTAACCCAAGAAGCATTAGCGACAATTCTTCTGGTTGATCGCTCCACGCTTGCTTCCTGGGAAATTAACCGTCGTGAACCGGATATTGCAACACTTAGGCGTATTGCCAGTTATTTCAAGGTAAGTATTGATTGGTTAGTCGGATACGACGCGGAAGATTCGTCTTCATCAGATCAGGGGAACTGCATTCGTGAGAGTATTCCCAGCTATCAGGCGAATCGGGATAAAAGATGGGATAAAGTAATAACTCTTGCTGAGCAATATGGGTTTGATCCAGATCTAGTATGTCATGTTTTGGAATTAAACGTAAAACTAACATTGTCATTGAAAAAGGATTGTCATCCAAAGAAGACGCTTTGAGGTACATATTTTTGTTTTTTAATCAAGCCAGTTTGCCCATATGATAAAGGGAAGACTGGTTTTTTTATCTTTAATGTTTTCTTAACCATTTGTTAACTTAAAGTAATATAGCGCAGTGTATAATGAACTCATATAATAGAAGAAATAAATCTGCTGGCATCATCGGAAAATCTGATAGTGAGAGGTGTCTAATGGCAAGCAATCCT
>JBEQCC010000106.1:0-7291 GCA_041639455.1 Pelosinus sp.
AGTATTACGTTAAAATGTCCAGTCACGATTAAAGCTAAAGTTACAGAGCAGCTCAATAAGAACCTAGCTGCTGAAATTCAAGAAAATATTCGCAAGGCTGATGTAGAATTACAACAGATTGAATTTCATGCAAAACGTATGATGAGTGAACAAGCAAAGCAAGATGCTCAAGGACTGACTGCACTTCGACAGCAAATTGATGGTGAAACACAAAAACGTCTTGAATTTAAAAATCATATGACGGAGAAACTAAAAGAAACAGCCCAATTAGAACTTGGTGCAGAAATTTCTCAAGGAACTTTGGAACAAATCGTGACTGTAAAAGTAGGCGATGACTTACATACATATATGAATGCTGAGATTTTGCTAGAAGATGGCAAAGTTATCGCTTTTAGAAACTAATCATTATGAATGATAATAGGATAGTTATTGGGAAAATTATTGCTCCTCAAGGAGTGCGTGGTGAAGTTCGTGTTATGCCGCTTACCGATTTTCCTGAGCGATTTCGTGAACTGAAAAATGCACAGCTTGATGATGGAACGAATTTACCAATTGAAAGTGTCAGATATCATCAACAGTTTGTTTTATTGAAATTTCGTGATATGAATGATCGAAATGCAATAGAACATTTACGAGGAAAACTAATCCAAATAGAGCATAAGGATTTAGTTCCGTTACCTACGGGACATTATTATATCTTTGATATTGTTGGTTTAGATGTGTTTACGGAAGAAGAGGAACATTTGGGAAAAGTTACAGATGTTTTGGAAACGGGTAGCAATGATGTATACATTGTTGAGCAAAAAGACAAAAAGCCGTTACTAATTCCAGCATTAAAAACAGTTGTTTTAAAAATTGATATCCCAGATGGAAAAATGATCGTAAAATTACAGGAAGTATGGGAAAGCGATGCAGATTAATATTGTTTCTTTATTTCCTGAAATGTTTACTGGTCCTTTGGGACATAGTATATTAAAGCGAGCACAAGAAGCCGAGGTATTAAGGGTTCATGTAACAAATCCTCGTGATTTTGCTTTTAATAAACATAATACTGTTGATGACTATCCTTTCGGTGGAGGAGCGGGTATGGTAATGAAACCAGATCCCATTTTTCGAGCCGTAGAAAATATTGTTGCCTCAACTAATATTACCAATCGGCGAGTGATTCTAATGTGTCCAGGGGGGTATCGACTGGACCAAGAAAAGGTGAAAGAATTAGCTGGCTATGAGCAACTCATTTTATTATGCGGACATTATGAGGGAATTGATGAGCGAGTACGCTTGCACTTAGTTGATGAAAGCATATCCATTGGTGATTATGTATTAACTGGTGGTGAATTGCCAGCGATGGTAATTGTTGATTCAGTAGCTAGAATGTTACCAGGTGTACTTGGATCTAGCAGCTCAGCTCCCCAAGATTCTTTTTATAATGGTTTGCTAGAATATCCTCAATATACTCGTCCACGGGATTTTGAAGGAATGGTAGCTCCTGAGGTATTATTATCAGGGGATCATGCAAAAATTAAAAGATGGCGTAATAAACAAGCGCTAAAAAATACTCTTGAACGTAGACCAGAGTTGTTGAAAAATAAAGAGATAAGCCCAGATGATGCTAAATTATTAGCGGAAATCATAGCTGAGCAGACTGGAGATTAATATGGCTTTACCAATTTATCTCGGCTTGGTACACTATCCTATATATAATAAAAACGATGAAATTATTACTACGGCCATTACTAATTTTGATATTCATGACATTGCGCGTACTTCACGAACCTATGATATAAAAAAATATTTTATTATTCATCCACATGAAAGCCAAACGATGTTAGCACAAGAGATTATGGATTACTGGCAGCATGGTTATGGTGGTGAATATAATCCTGATCGTCGTGAAGCGTTTCGTGTTTTAGATATTAAGACCGATATTCAAAGTGCTGTAGAATACATTACGGCGTCTGAAGGTGTAAAACCATTTATTATTACTACTGATGCCCGTACATTTCCCAATACGATATCGTATAAGAAAATGCGCAAGCAGATTGAACTGGCAGACCGCCCTTATCTCATTTTATTTGGTACTGGCTGGGGGATTGAAAAGTCTGTAATGGAAAAGTTTGATTTTACACTAGAACCTATTTATGGCCCTGGTGATTATAATCATTTGCCAGTAAGAGCGGCAGTGGCGATTATTTTGGATCGATTATTAGGTGAGAAATGGTGGGAAGCATAATATATACTATAACCTTATAATCTGCTTGAGTTTATAGTATGGGTATGTTATAATTTCTAAGGTGTGACGGACGGTCCTCTGCACAATGTAATAGTGGATTGGCATGAACGTCTAGGATAAGGAGGAAAAATAGATATGAATATGATTCAAGCATTAGAACAAGAACAATTACGTCAGGATATTCCGGCTTTTAAACCGGGAGATACTGTACGAGTCCACGTTAAAGTTGTTGAGGGAACTCGTGAGCGTGTCCAATTGTTTGAAGGTGTTGTTATTGCCAGAAATAATGGCGGTATCCGGGAAACTTTCACGGTTAGACGTGTTTCTTACAACATCGGTGTAGAACGTACTTTTCCTGTACATTCTCCACGTTTGGAAAAAATTGAAGTGGTGCGTAAAGGTATCGTACGCCGCGCAAAATTATACTATCTGCGTAAACTCAAAGGTAAAGCAGCACGTATTAAAGAAAGACGATAGTTTTTGTTTGGGACTGTTTTCAGTCCCTTTTCTTCATTTACGAAGGAGGATTAATCATGAGTAATACTAATTTAGGCGAAGAGGTAAAAGATTGGATAGTCTCGATACTTATTGCTGTTGTATTAGCGTTTTTTATTCGTTATTTTATCGTTGAGCTCTATATGGTCGAAGGTCCTTCTATGCGTCCTACGCTGGTAAACAGTGAGAGATTAGTAGTGAACAAATTTATTTATCGCTTTAAAGCACCTGAAAAAGGTGATGTATTAGTATTTCGCTATCCTAAAGACCCGAGTCGTGATTTTATTAAGAGGGTAATTGCGGTAGCTGGTGATACTATTGAAATAAAAGAAGGCCGTGTATTTTTAAATGGTCAATTATTGAATGAAACTTATATTTTAGAAAAAACCCGTGGATCCTACCCTCTGGCTACCGTGCCTGCAGGACATGTCTTTGTTATGGGGGACAATCGTAACAATTCGGAGGATAGTCGTTTTCGTGATGTTGGTTTTGTACCTCTGGAAATGATAAAGGGAAAAGCGGTTATGATATTTTGGCCGATTGATCAATTAAAAACTCTCCCATAGCTGCATAATGGTTTATACATACTGAAGAAGAAAATAGCGTTATAGAGAGTGATAATAATGGATAATTTGAATATTAATTGGTTCCCTGGTCATATGACAAAAGCCCTGCGTATGATTCAGGCAAATCTAAAATTAGTTGACGTAGTCATTGAATTATTAGATGCTCGTATTCCCGTAAGTAGTGCCAATCCGGTAATTCATCAAATTTTAGAAGGCAAACCACGAGTGGTAGCCTTAAATAAGATTGATTTGGCTGAACCGGAATGGACTAAACAATGGGTAGATACTTTTCATGCACAAGGCCTGCAAGTGGTGACCATAGATTCTATGACTGGAAGAGGTACTAAAGCATTAGTTAGCCAAGTGGAACAATTAGGCAGTGCCAAAGCAGCCAAATTAGTAGCAAAAGGTGTTAATCCACGAGCAGTTCGAGCGATGATTCTAGGTATTCCTAATGTAGGTAAATCTTCGTTGATTAATCGTTTATTAGGTACAAAAGCAGTACGTACTGCTGATAAACCAGGCGTTACTCGAGGTAAACAATGGATTACTATCGGAAAAAATCTGGAGCTCCTAGACACACCGGGTGTTTTATGGCCCAAATTTGAGGATCCCGAAGTTGGATTTAAACTAGCGATGACGGGTGCTATCAATGATGATATCTATGATGTCGAAACAGCCATGTCAAAGCTGTTACTATTTTTACGTGAGAATTATAGTGATCGTTTAATTGAAAGATATAATTTGTCTTCTCCATTACCTGAAGACTCCACTGAGTTATTAGGCCTAATAGGAGCGCGCCGTGGTTGTCTACGCAGTGGCGGTTTAATTGATTATGAAAAAGCAAGACGTATTATTCTTAATGAATTTCGTGGCAGCAAGTTAGGTAATTTTACCTTGGATCGTCCCAATCAGTAAAAAGAATATAAGGAAGAGACTATCTCGATATTTTTGAGATAGTCTCTTCCTTATATAATACAAGATATGATTTCTTAGGAATCCACATCTTGCATTGTCTAAAAAATTCCAGCTTAAGAATAGGCAATGCAGTGAGAATTAAATGATCATTTTATAGACGGCCCAATTTTTTTCATTTAAGAAAAAACTACATTTTAGATCAAATTTTCAGAAACTTTTTGTTTGAATGATTTGCCAAGTTTCAATCGTGAAGAATTAGGTACTTCAAGTCAGTCCTCTTCTGAAAAGAAATCAGGTAGTGAAAATTCAGAAGTATCTTCATTACTACGCTTGTTACAGTGCAGGAATTTAGGCTCCTTTGACGAATTATGTATTAAAATGGCAAGGGGGGATATATGTGCATGTTAATAACAAAATAATTGATATCAACTCAGAAGAATATTTCTTTGAAATCATTAAAAGTAGCTTTATAAAATATAAAAATGAAAAAAATAAAAGCGTCGAATTGTTACTATTTATTACTATGGGATTAAATCATTTAAATGAATGGATAACACCAGGTTATGCTCCCTTCACAAAGAGCGGAAATATAAACGTCCCTAAAACGAAGTATGAGCAATTCTCAAATGATGTTTATCTTACAATTGAACATAAAATAGTAAGAGAAATATGCAGTAAATCAAAGCAATTTGAGTCTAGCTTTAATACACCAACCAGTCATACAATGTCATTTGATGCAGTAGATAACGGACCAGTTACTTGTTATACGGTAGATGGCAGGGATATCGCAGAAATTATAGAAAAGTTAATCTTGTTTTATCAAACAAGATGGTTTAATTAATTACTGGTTATATGCTAAGGCGATAATACGCAATGGGAAAGTGCCGCTTATAGGGTTTCGCTTGTAGAGCGAGTACTACAGGAAAATATCTTATTCCATTCATAGATACGTCCTACGGGGCGTTTTTCTTAATTAATATAGAAGAAAAACGCTGTCGCTAAGTACCCTTTCACGAATTTCTGCTAATTATTTTCCGTATTACTTCCGTCACCCGCATATAATCATCATTGCCAACAGGATAGGATGGAGGTCTACGATCAGCTATTTTCCCATCATAAACCATCTGGACTTTTACTACTCTGTGATTTTCTCCACCCCAAGTTTCAAGCCCTATCGAAACTCGATATTGAGTATTAGGAGGGTGGGGTGAACTTGCTGGTATCATAGCTGCTGCTTCAGGGTAATATACTTTTGCCATATGCTCACACTCATTTCTAATTTTAAAATACCTTTAGTATACCTTTAGAAACTATATTTTTCAAGCTAAAAAATATAGTCGAGCAAGTACTTAATTTTTGCAAACGTACAGCTTCTAATTGATTGTCGTTTAGTAGTCATTGTACACCCAGTATAATTGCATTCTTACTTAACGTATGAGCATTGTTTACATTTCAGGAAATTGTAAAACTTTAGTAGGAATTATCTAGCTAGAAGGAGAATTAGTTGTAATTAATACCTATCTTTTCACCATGTTGGATGCTGAATATGCCAGCTTAGTAGTTCCAGAGAATACTTTTAGCCTATTCACTTGCTATTCGTGACAGATGTCATACTTTTCAGTGCATGGCAGTATATAAAGAGGATATAGGATATTTTTTTTAATATAGCGTAGGCTGCTTTCCAAATATAAAAAATAGGAGTGTGTTAATTATGAAAAATTTCGAATATTATGCCCCTACTAAAGTAATTTTTGGTAAAGATGCACAAATGCAGACAGGAAGCCTTATTCAAGCCCAAAATTGTAAAAAGGTGTTGGTTCACTTTGGAGGCGGCAGCGCTAAAAAATCTGGTTTGCTGGATAAAGTTTTTGCTTCCCTCACAATAGCGGGGATTGATTATGTAACTTTGGGTGGAGTTGTGCCCAATCCTAGGCTTTCTAAAGTGTATGAAGGCATTGAACTGTGCAAAAAAGAGAAGGTTGACTTTATTTTAGCTGTGGGCGGTGGCAGCGTTATTGATTCAGCCAAGGCCATCGGCTACGGTATGGCAAATGACTGCGACGTGTGGGATTTATATGATGGCAAGGCACAGGCGACTGGCTGCTTACCAATCGGTGTCATTCTGACTATTTCGGCTGCAGGTAGTGAAATGAGTAATTCCTCTGTGATAACCAAGGAAGAAGGAGGGCTAAAAAGAGGCTGTAATACTGACTATGCGCGATGTAAATTTGCTATTATGAATCCGGAGTTGACCTATACGTTACCTCAATATCAGACGGAAAGTGGCTGTACCGATATCTTGATGCATACTATGGAGCGTTATTTCACTGCGGAAAGAAGTATGGAAGTAACGGATAGTATCAGCGAAGGCTTAATGAGGACCGTGATACGAAACGCAAAGATACTAATGAAGGAACCCAAAAGTTATGATGCACGCGCAGAAATCATGTGGGCTGGGAGCCTTTCTCATAACGGCTTGACAGGGTGCGGTTCTGTCGGTGACTGGGCGTGTCATCAGTTAGAGCATGAGTTAGGCGGTATGTTTGATGTAGCTCATGGCGCAGGCCTGTCGGCAGTGTGGGGAAGTTGGGCGCGTTATGTATACAAGACAAATGTAATGCGTTTTGCACAGTTTGCGGTGAATGTGTTAGGCGTGCTCAATGATTTCAGTAATCCCGAAAAGACCGCTTTAGAAGGTATCAAGGCTATGGAGGATTTTTATCGAATTATTGATATGCCCACCTCTATCCGAGAAATGGGTATTGAGCTAACAGACGAGCAGATTCATGAATTGGCTTATAAGTGTAGCTTTAAAAATACCAGAACCATCGGCAATTTCCAGATTCTCAATATGGAGGATATCGGAAAAATTTATTCCATGGCGCGATAAATTATAAATAAAAATGAGCAGGAGGCTAATCATTCATTGATTAGCTTCCTGCTCTGGTATGACTGGCATGGGGTGATAACTAGACGATGCAAGGACAAGGATTGAATAGTAGCAGTGACGTTAACCAATGGATATTATATGACAATTTAGTAAGGCAAAAAAATAAACCACGTCTTGGTGGAACGTGGT
>JBEQCC010000107.1:0-7257 GCA_041639455.1 Pelosinus sp.
GTGTGCTCTTCCGATCTGAGCGAACCTAAAGAACGATTATTTAATGAATTGGACAAGGCTTTACAATCGAATAAGCCATCGCTATTTTTCTTAGCATTACAACAGGCTAATTTGTTGGATATCACGTATCCTCAAATTCATGCTTTAATTGGACAGACTCAGCCCGTCCAGTATCACCCAGAAGGAGATGCTTTTAACCATACCATGGATGTTGTAGATCGGGTCTCGGAGCTCAACCCCAAAGTTGATGTTCGATTTGCAGCATTAGCACATGATCTTGGCAAGGGACTGACGCCAAAGGAGAAATTGCCAACACATCATCTGCATGATGTGTTGGGGCTTGATGCCATAAAGGCGTTCGATAAGCATATTGGATTACCTAATAAGTGGATAGCATGTGCAGAGTTTGTCATCCAGCATCATATGCGTGTCAATAAATTAAAACAAAAAGGCAAGATCGTTGATTTTATCCTTGCGTTACATAAAAATCCAATTGGTGATAAAGGATTTAGTGATGTTCTGATCGTTGACAATGGAAGTCTACCAGATTGCTTGCTGAATTTTGAGGAGTATATCGCTGCAATTAAGACGGTAAAGGGCAATGATGCACCGAGTGAGCTGCAAGGGAAAGCAATAGGGGATTGGATCAGGCAGCAACAGATTAAAGCATATGGTCAGCAAAAATGGGTTTCTAAGATTAATGATAGATAAAGGTTTTTAATGAAGTATATTTATAAGAAGCATCAAGAATAGGGGGTGAATCAAATAAGTACTAAGTATGATAAAGTTGAGAAAGTAATAAATGAACGGGACCCAATTGACTTACTTCCCCACGCTCCTAAGGATGAATATAGACCAGAAATCCTAAAGATAATAGCTTCATTTGAAACTACTAATAATGTCAATGAACTTGCCAAAGTAATTAATGAAGTTTTTAGAAGATATTCTAGTGATACATTTAAGAGAAGCGAAGAAGAATGCTATGTAATAGCAAAGAAAATCGTTGATAATTTATAATCTAAAAGATGTAGGAGGATTTATGGCTTGGATATCGATATTATAAAGCAAATTGCAATTGGTGAGGTATTAAATCCAACTTTTGAGTTGACTAAACAATATTTACAGTCAAATTGCCTTTGTTTTGAAAACAACCTTCCTTATATTGAGGATGTAGAAATAAATAAAGACAAAAACACTGCAGCGGTCTATTTCCCTATCAAAAAGGAACAGTTTTATTTTGTAATCTATGTTGAAAACTTAGAAGTAGAATGGATGGGGATGTCCGCAGGAAATAGAGTTTATTTATTTGCTAATTCAGAAGAGATTAGTACGGAACAAATAGTTGACTTCTTAGGATTTGAGCCAACTGAAAAGTGGAATATGAACGACCCAATAGGATGCAATAGCAATTTCAAACACAAAAACAATGGGATTATGTATGAACCTATACACAAAATGACTGGTGAAGTGGAAACTAAGCTGGGAAATTTGTTAGATAACCTATTACCATATAAAGAAGCAATTATTGAACTATCTCACAAGGCATCAATTGAAATACAAGTTACTTATTATGGTCATAAAGACCAAATGTGGGGAATTAATTTAGATGCTAAAACTATTAAGAAATTATCGGAATTAGAATTAGCTATTGATGTTGATTTATATGCGGGTGGCAATGATATCGAATAAAAAGTGCCGTGTTGAAGAGTGTCTTAAAATTCGGGATGATAATATGAAGAAGATTAATTATTCTCTTTGGATAGAAGCAGAAGAATGGGCAGAAGGAACTTGGAATACATCTGATGATAATACAGATGTAAAAGTCAAATTAGATGATGGCACGGAATGGGTGGCGTCATTTTTTACATATAAAAACATTGCATTACTAACGGAAAAAAATAAAGGTTCTGGAGAATGCCTAAACGGTAGATATTTTTGGAGTACAGATATGATTCTTGTTGATGAGATTAGTAGGCAGAGGATTGAAGAAGTGGTTGCACATCTTATTAATGAGAAACGGTTTGAATATATATTTAGGTTGTGTGAAGAAGATCGTATAGGAGACTAATTCAATGTTTAGCTGGAGAATAACAAAATATAACCCTGCTTACCGAGATGAAAAGAATAGGTATATGAATTGTGAATGGACATCAACTAGTGATATAGGTAGGCATTTTTGGTAAGGAATTAAGTTTTAGTGATTACATTACTGCAGAGAATTCCTACATCGAAGCAGTATTAACTTTTATGAACAGTCTTGCAATTACATCCTTAACCGTTAAAAATCTTGAGAAAAACTACAACAGCCTTAAATTACATAAAGAACCTAATTTATATTCAGAGGAAATGATTGAGTTTTATAATTCAATACAAAATAATGTCGTTATCGCTAAAATGGAAATACAATATTTATGTCGACTTGTATTGCGGGAACATCTTTGGTGTAAATTGGAGACAAACAACACCATGTTTGTCCATTTCGGATATGATTATTACATGTAATTGGAAGTAATAAAAGATCCGAGGGCGTTATTAATACAATTACCAATACTGGACTTTTTGTAGAAGAGTTTGAATCACCATATGATAAAGAGGGGGCAGAATAATCTGATTAACATTACTGATGATTCAGGATTTATAGCAATAATTGAGCCTAAGAAATATATATCGTTTGTTGATGAGGGCTGGGATTTACACCAACTAGTAAAACATTTTAAAGGGCAAATGAAAAAAGGAAATATGCTAATATGGGGCACAGGCGGAGAAAACATTTGGAACATAAAAATTAATCACGGGTTTACAGATATAGTAGGATATCGGGAAATGATCTGTATTATTAAAGTTGACAGCAAGAGCTTATGTTTAATAAACTATGAAAGTCTTACTATGGCAGCTCAATTTGCTGATGTGAAACTACCCGAAGAACATATGAAAGAACTACTGATTAAATTAGATAATGGAATATATGATATTAGAATAATTCAGTTCTACAATTCTGAGATGGATTCTTATATCAATAGAGACGATATAGATTTTCTTGTAGAAATTCAGAAGGTGGATGTAATAAGATATTTATGGGATAATATTCCTTGGTCGACGGATTTATAAAATCGCAAAGGGGAATTTAATTATTATAATACTAGTGAGTTTAACCCCTGAAAACGTCATCGTTGGGTAAAAAATAAGGGAATGACTTGATAAGCTTTGGAGGTAAAATGTCTAAAAGTGCGGGAATTCGATTCATTGTAGTAATGATAATAATGATGATCCCATTAATGGGTTGTATAAATATATCAAGCTCACAGGAATTTAGCAGTAGCGAATTACATTTTGAAGGATTTAGTCAAAAGATACTTAATGAGCTTAGTAAACTGAGTAATGGTGAAGTTCAGTATTTAACCACATCAGAATTTGCGGATATTGATAAAACCAAATATAAAATATTAAAATTCGAAGTGAAATATGAAAATAGATTAGATGTACTAAAACAACTTAAGAGTAAGTTTGGAAATACTGAATATCAATTTTTTTATACGCGATTAAATGTCAATAAATCCCCAGAATTAGTATGTGTATTAAAGAGTGCAGATAAATATGATATTCTTAGGGCATTTGTAACTAATGGAACAAATTACGATATTGATACTAATCGAATTATTAGTAAACTTACTGAATGGGATGAGCAATATGGAATAGATATTAGCGGAGCTGACGGTGATTGGGTAGAGGTTAAATTTGAAAAAATGCCAAAAGATACTAGAAAATTTGCTGAAGAAGTATATAAATTTTGTCCTGATGCAGTTGAACAAAATGCTGGTAGTATTGAAGCTTTAGAATATGACATAAAAACTCATAAGGGCGTTTTTTTATGGTGGGATTAATATGCCTGAATGCGGAAATTCAGAAACTGGGATTAAGAAATCCTTATAAACTATTCTTACAGTTGATTTATATCTATGGGTAACGATATTAGATATTGCTGTCACTACTTGGGAGGAGGAACTTTTATGGGAGCTTGGGGAACTGCAATCTTTTCTGATGATGTTGCTTGCGATATAAGAGATGATTATAAAGAACTCATTGGTGAAGGATTGTCCAATGAAGATGCAACCAATCAGTTAATTGAAAACTATAGTGGTACTATTAACGACTATGATGAAGGCTCCATATTTTGGCTGGCTTTAGCAGCAACACAATGGAAATGTGGAAGACTATTAGACTCTGTAAAGGATAAAGCAATAGAAAAAATTGATGACCACACAGATTTACGAAGATGGGAAGAAGATAAAAAACTGTATTTAAAAAGAGAAAAAGTATTGAACAATTTAAGATTGCAGTTAAATGGTCCAATGCCAGCACCAAAAAAAATTCCTAAACGTTTTAAGGCTACTTGTGAATTTCAGATAGGAGATGCAATAAGTTATAGATTGTTGTCTGGCAATTATATTATTTTAAAATTGGTCAGGGTGTTTACCGATAAAGGTGGAACACATCCTTATTTTGAGGTTTGCGACTGGGTTGGTCTTCAGATTCCAACAGTTAAAGAGATAAATGAATTACGTTTCGCTCAACAAGAACCCAGATTAGGCATAGGCATGACTAGTGCAAGAGAATACCCTAGAGACCGTATAAGTTTGGTGGCTAAGAATACTGACATTAAATCAAATTGCAGAGGGTTGTTTACGTTGTGGAGATACCTTGACAACCATTTAGATAAAAAATATGGGTTTAAATAGAAAAATCAATGTACGAAATTAGTCAGGTAACTAAAGGAGTAACTGCCATGAGCAACATAAAATTAATGTTTACTTTACTGCTGCCTCATGTTCAATATAATTGGAAGGTTGAATGTTATGAGTAGAGGATTAGAAGCAGTTTATAAGTTATTAAATATAGAAAATTGTAAAGCTATTTATGCATATTCAGGAGATAATTTTAATTATCCATATGATAAGGAATTGGCACGGTTATATGATGGTCGAATTGAAATAATGTTATCAGTCTTTGAGGATGTTGAGGCTGAAGACTTGTTTAAATCAGAAAAAATTAAAATTACAAAATGCTGTTATTATGCAGAAAAAAACTCTTTTGGTATGGATATATTAGCAATGAAGACTATCAGTAATATATTAATGAAATATAAGGAAACATTGGAAATATCCAAAAAAGGACATTGGATTATATGATTTACTTATTATGCCATTTTCGCAAAGTTTAATGCTTTTCCAATAGTATTGCTTATAACTGAATTTAGGGTTCTGGGCAAAAAATAAAACCATGATATAATCTTACCTCAAACTTTAAAATCGAGGTGCAGAGAATGTCACAGTAGCTGTTTAGAATTGACAGTGAAGGAATCGAGTAAGGGAATAATTATAATACTTCTTGAAATACTATTGTTACAAATGTAGCAATATGATACAATAAATACATATACTATAGTAAATGAGGGGAGGTTTTTGTATGAGTATTGCGATTCGCATTGACGAAGAGCTTTATGACCAAGCCAAACGTACAGCATTGGCTGAATCCAGAACAGTACCTTTGCAGATAGCCTATTGGGCAAAGCTTGGTAAGCTAGCTTTAGAAAACCCTGACCTGCCAATTGAATTTGTTAGGGATATACTAATAGCCAAAAATATGAACGAACATGAGCCGTTTAGCTTAGAAGAATGATAGAATTACGGCAGACTCCTACGTTTAAACGGGCGTATAAGAAGCTGCGGGAAAATGAACGTAAGGACGTCAATGTAGCTATTCAATACATTATCGACCATCCCGAAGTTGGAGAACTAAAAACTGGCGACTTGGCAGGCGTTAGAGTTTATAAGTTTCGTGTGTACGACCAACAAATACTATTGGCATATGAGTACGATGGAGAAAAGGTAATACTTCTCATGGCTATAGGGGTACATGAAAACTTTTATAGAGACTTAAAAAATAGATAGAAATGGATTGCATACAAAGCTCATTGAACTAACTGGTGGTAGTCACGGTCTGGGTTTTAGCAGATAAAAAAACTGCTTATCCACTGCTTATTTTTAAAACAATGATGGAAAATGAGAAAAAATAAGGAGAGATAACGTAAAGTATAGCCATTTTATTTTGGTTTACTAAACCGATAAATGGCTATAAACCCTTGTAATGTAAGGGGGCATGATGAGTAGCCTTTTTAAAGAGAAGAACTGAAAAATCATACATCACGCCCTCCGAAGCCATGTGCGCAGGTTCGATTCCTGCCGGGCGCACCATACCGCTGATTCTCTAGGGTATCAGAGGGTCTTAGAGGTTATTATAGTACATTTTAAGAGCATAGGCTTACATTTAATAGCTACGTTGAGACCTCTTCTTCACTATTATTAAAGATATGTGTAGAGGAGGTCTATTTGTCAGTATCATTAGGAACAGTTAAACGTATATTTATAACAACTAAAAGAAGTGAGAGTGTTACCATTAGTACTATTAATTATTGAGACCCTATTGTATAATATAAGCACCTAAGTGTGCATGAAAGGAGTCTAAAAATATCATGGAAAAGATATTACAACAATTATTAGAGGGACAGAAACAAATAAATTATAGGCTTGATAGCATTAAAGGTTGTTTAGGTAATCTTGAAAGTCGCTTAGGTAATCTTGAAGGACAAGTTAAGGAGAACAACTCATTCATTCAGGCACTTATTCACCGCACAGATGAACTTGAGGCTAAACTTGATGGTCTTCTCCATACAACTGCTACCAAGGATTCTATAAGTATCTTAAATAGTAAGTTTGACGTACTTAATGATCGTTTATTTCAGTAGGAATCCGAACTGAGGTTATTAAAGACTGCTAAATAATTATACACGCACATACACATACCAAAAGACCACTTATAGAGTCCTCAAGGGATTCTTTAAGTGGTCTTTATTTACTTCAACGTTGCCATAATGCACCATTTAAGGTAAGCGTTGATTAAACCGTTACCTATACAACCCGTTCCCTTCATGAGAAAATACATCCATGATATCTAAATTAGATATTTTAAATGCTTATTTATTTATAGTTGCAATTTATAGATAAATAGAATATAATAAGTCAATAATGAAACCATTGACATAGTTATTAGACAATGGCGCAAACACATATAATCTTCCAATAGATTTAGTTGTTGACGCCGGTATGTCTAACATTGCATTTTTAGCAATGAGATAGGCTAATCTAACATTAGACACTGACAATCATTCAAAATTCTCTGATTATGCTAATATATCTCTAA
>JBEQCC010000108.1:0-7178 GCA_041639455.1 Pelosinus sp.
CTAACTATGGAATGGTTCTTCAATTTCAGTGTAATTCCCCAATGCAAGTTCAGGAATTCGTTGCCGAATTAAGAACATTGGAGAATATTCAATCCGTCACATTTCGCAGTCAAATGCCTTATAAAGAAAAGGAGCATAAATTACGAACCATTCTCAATTCTGTTAGTGAAGGGGTGCTTGCCATTGATGAGGAAGGGGAAATTTCCCATATCAATCAAGTTGCATGTAAAATATTCAATTGTATTCCAGATGAGGTCGTCGGCTTACAAGTGGAAAAATTGCTGGGAAAAAACCCATCGATTCTCGAAACATTACAGTTGGGACATACATACCGCTTAATAGAGCGAAAGATTCAGAAGGACGGCAAAACGATACAATTTCTCTTCAGCAGTGTTCCGGTGAAAAATGATCAGGGAGAAATTATCGGGGCTGTCTCTACTGTTCAAGATTTTCATCAAGTAAAAAATGTACTATTACAATCGGATAAAATCCGCCCTTTGATTACTTTCGATGATATTGTGTATCAAAGTGCTCAAATGGCTCGGCTCATAACCGTTGCCAAAACCGTAGCCAAAAGCTCTTCAACCATTTTGCTGCGGGGGGAAAGCGGTACTGGCAAAGAATTATTTGCAACAGCTCTTCATACAGGCAGTCTCAGGTGCGAGAAGCCTTTTATTGCTATCAACTGCACAGCACTGACGGATACCCTTCTGGAAAGCGAATTATTCGGTTATGAAGAAGGGGCCTTTACCGGCGCTGCCAAGGGAGGGAAAAAAGGTCTTTTTGAACAGGCTGACAATGGTACGTTGTTCTTGGATGAGATTGGAGACATATCCCAGAGACTGCAAGTTCAGTTATTGCGCGTTCTGCAAGAAGGCACTATTCGCAGAGTAGGGGGAAGTAAAGAAATTGCGGTGGATGTGCGGATTATTGCCGCCACCCATCGCAACTTGGAAGAATTAATCTGCTTAGGTAAATTCCGGGAGGATTTATATTATCGGCTGAATGTGATTCCATTGGTCATTTTGCCCCTGAGAGAAAGAAACGAGGATATCCCCTTGCTTGCCCAGCATTTAATCCGAAAAATTTGTACAAAACTGAATAAGCCAGAAATGTATTTGGCAAAAGAAAGCGCAGCTCTCTTAATGGAGCAAGAATGGCCCGGCAATGTAAGGCAATTGGAAAATACCCTGGAGCGTTTAATTAATTTGACTGACGCTGCTGAAATTGTACCCGATCATATTATCGCTTGGGCGGATATCACTGTTTACAGTCATAGTAGAAAGAATATCTCACGAAAAGAACAAGTATTGCGGATTGAGATTCCCCTTGAAGGAGAATTGCCTTCGCTAAAAGAGATCGTTGCCGGTATTGAAAAAGAAGTCATCATGAAGGTCTTAGAAAAATATCCTTCATCAAGGTCAGCCGGAAAAGTTTTAGGAGTGTCAAATACAACGATCTTAAATAAAATTCGGACATATAAGATTTGAAAAACACAGATGCATTGAAGGGTGTTATTGGCATGAAAAATGCATATATTTAGAATTATCAGATTAATTATAAGGTGAAAATGGAAAGGAGAACAAACATGACTTCAGAAAACCATGGCATGCATCGAGGGTTAAAAAATCGCCATATACAGATGATTGCATTGGGTGGAGCCATTGGCACAGGGCTATTTTACGGATCAGCCCAAACCATTCAATTGGCGGGACCGGCCATTACACTGTCTTATATCATTGGCGGAATCGTGATTTTCTTGATTATGAGGATGCTGGGCGAAATGTCGGTAGATGAGCCTGTTTCCGGCTCTTTTAGCCACTATGCTTATAAATACTGGGGGGAGTTCCCTGGCTTTTTATCTGGCTGGAACTATTGGTTTAACTATATCGTAGTCAGTATGGCCGAGTTAACCGCAGTTGGTATTTATATTCATTATTGGTGGCCCGATATACCGCCATGGATTTCTGCTTTCGTATTTTTAGTCGTTATTACATTGATTAATTTAGTTGAAGTCAGGATGTTCGGCGAGCTTGAGTTCTGGTTTGCATTCATTAAAGTGATTGCCATTATCGGAATGATTATACTGGGAATTTTGATGATTTTTACAGGTGTAGGCACAGGCGGTCAAGCCATTGGTTTCGAGAATCTTTGGATACATGGCGGTTTCATGCCTAACGGCGTGTGGGGATTGCTGCTTTCTTTGGTCATTGTCATGTTTTCTTTTGGGGGGATTGAGTTAATTGGTATTACTGCAGGGGAAGCCGATAACCCGAAAAAATCAATTCCGAAAGCCATTAATCAGGTGATTTGGCGAATTTTGCTCTTCTATGTAGGTGCGTTAATGGTCATGCTGATTATTTATCCATGGAATAAAGTCGGCTTGGAAGGAAGTCCCTTTGTACAAATCTTTTCTAAAATGGGCATCCCGGCTGCTGCAACTATTTTAAATATCGTTGTTCTTACTGCGGCTCTTTCCGTTTATAATAGCGGGATTTACAGCAATGCCCGCATGCTTTATGCCTTGGCACAACAGGGTAATGCTCCGAAGGCTTTTAGCAAATTAAACAGCAAAGGGATTCCGGTAACTGGTGTTCTTGCTTCTTCTGCCTGCACCCTGATTGCTGTGGTCTTAAATTATTTGGTTCCGGGTAAAGTATTTCTATACTTGATTTCAATAGCTGTTTTGGCTGCAGTCATTAACTGGGTTATGATTGTGATTGCGAATCTTAAGTTTCGGGCAGCTAAAGGTGCAGAAGCGGAAAATTTAGAATTCAAAGTACCTTGGTATCCCTTTGCCAACTATTTTTGCATTGCTTTTCTGCTTATAATTGTAGGGTTAATGTTTCAAATCGATGACATGAAATTATCACTCTATGTTATGCCCCTGTGGCTGGCAATTCTATGGGGCGCCTTTTGGTTTAAGAAACAAGTTATTGTAAAAAAAGAAGAATTGCATCGTTAGGGTTCTAAATTGATACGTTTTTTTATCAGTCGAAAAGAAAATGTGTCAAGAAAATTTATCGGAATATTCAATATGTTATCGGATTTCCACATTCACTGAATTGGCATGGGAGTTGCATGATATAAAGGATGTAATGCCTTACAATATATCTTTGCCAGAAAGAGGAGTGCAATGGATTCATCGTTTCGTTGTCAAGGCAGAGCATTATAAAAGTGGCAGCATAGTAAAGAATGGGGGGATTTGTGATGGCAGTTAAATATATTCCGGAGCCTTTTCGAATCAAGATGGTAGAACCTATCAAAATGCTCACGCGAAAAGAAAGAGAAGAAAAAATCAAAGAAGCCAATTATAATTTGTTTAATCTTGCTGGGCAAGATGTCTATATTGATCTTTTAACGGATTCGGGCACCAATGCCATGTCTGATCAAATGTGGGCTGGCATTATGAAGGGCGATGAAGCCTATGCCGGATCATCCAGTTATTACAAACTGGTTGAGGCTGGAAAGGATATTTTCAATTATGGCTTTATCCAGCCAGTGCATCAGGGGCGTGCAGCGGAAAAAGTTCTCTTTGGTACAGTACTAAGCGAGGGTAAAGTAGCAATTTCTAATATGTTCTTTGATACGACGAGAGCACATGTAGAGCTTTGCGGCGCAAGGGCTATCGACTGCGTTGTGGAAGAAGCAAAAGACCCTTCTAAGAGAGCCCCCTTCAAAGGGAATATGGATGTTAAAAAGATGGAAAAACTCATCTTAGAATATGGTCCTGAAAATGTCGGATTAGTGGTTATCACCGTTACCAACAACTCTGCCGGTGGTCAGCCTGTGTCTGTGCAAAATGTGCGTGATGTAGCTGCTGTGTGCCAAAAATACAATATTCCTCTGGATATTGATGCTGCACGCTATGCTGAAAATGCCTATTTTATCAAATTGCGTGAAAAAGAATTTAAAGATGCGTCCATTAAGGAAATTATCAGAACCATGTTTGACTGTGCAGATATGTTTACTATGTCTTCCAAGAAAGATTGTGTAGTAAGCATGGGCGGTCTTATTGGCATTAAAAATGCTGATTCTCCATTGATTCTGCCTATTAAAGCTCGTTGTATCTCCTTTGAGGGCTTTACCACCTATGGCGGTCTTTCCGGGCGAGATTTGGAAGCTTTGGCTTTGGGACTTTACGAGGGACTGGATGAAAATTATCTGCGATATCGTATTGGTCAAATGGAATATTTGGCAGCTCGCTTGGATGATGCAGGTATTGCTTATCAGTCGCCAGTGGGGGGGCATGGCGTATTTATCGATGCTAAGGCGATGTTCCCTCAATTGCCTTATTATGAATTTCCAGGTCAGGTTCTTGCGATTGAGTTATATAAGGAGGCAGGAATTCGTGCATGTGATATCGGCTCCTATATGCTGGGAAACGATCCTGATACAAAAAAACAGCTTCATGCAGATTTTGAGTTTACTCGTCTGGCGATTCCTCGCCGTGTATATACCCAGGCTCATTTTGACGTAATGGCTGATGCCCTTATTGCCATAAAAGAAAGGGCACATGAGATCAAACATGGTTATAAAATTACATGGGAACCGCCCATCCTTAGGCATTTCCAGGCATCGCTAGTGCCAATTGAAGAATAAGAAAAACTAACAAAAGGACTGTCTCTATACGATTTTCTTAAAATTGTATGGAGGCAGTCCTTGTTCTAGGATCAGAAATTATAAGTTTAGGGGAACGTTGAACACAGAGGACAAAGAGTCCGCACAGAGCACAGAGTTTTTTACCCTATCTATCTTTTTTCAGTATTCCCTGTGTCTCTGTGGTTCGATTCGTTTTATATATTTTACGATAGAAGGATTTGTAATGTCCTGTTTTTATTTATTAAAATGAGAATATTATAAAAATGTCAACAAGTCCTATGACGAAATCGAATTTTGATTTTCTTGAAAAGCATATATAAGTATTATATGATGCAAATAGAACATTATATTTACATTTTAAAGGAGGAACGCCAAGTGGAGAAAGTTGTAGCGAAGCAAAAAGATGGTTTAGGGACACGCGCGACGATTCAAAAGTTCGGAAGGTTTCTTAGTGGAATGGTAATGCCCAATATCGGAGCTTTTATCGCATGGGGATTTATTACCGCTTTATTTATTCCGACAGGATGGCTGCCAAATGAAAACTTAGCAAAATTAGTCGGACCTATGATTGTCTATCTGCTGCCTTTGCTGATTGGTTATACCGGAGGCAAAATGATTTACGATGCAAGAGGCGGAGTGGTTGGTGCTGTTGCCACTATGGGGATTATTGTTGGTTCGACCCAGCCTATGTTTTTGGGTGCAATGTTAATGGGACCTATCGGCGGCTGGGCTATTAAAAAGGTCGATGAGGCATTTGAAGGCAACATTCCTGCTGGTTTTGAAATGTTAATCAATAACTTTTCAGCTGGTATTGTTGCTGGTGCTGTAGCAATTTTGGCTTTTGTTGGTGTCAGCCCTATCATGTTAGGAATTACGGCAGCATTGTCAGCTGGTTTAGCGGCTGTTGTAAATGCTGGATTATTACCTTTAGCAAATGTATTCATTGAACCTGCTAAAATTCTTTTCCTGAATAATGCTTTAAATCACGGAATTTTAAGCCCTATTGGAATGGAACAGGCAGCAAAAGCAGGACAATCTGTTATCTTCCTATTGGAACCAAATCCGGGGCCGGGTCTTGGGGTATTGCTGGCATATTGGTTTGCAGGCAAAGGAAACATCAGACAATCTGCCCCCGGTGCCATGATCATTCATTTCCTTGGCGGTATTCATGAAATCTACTTCCCTTATATCCTGATGAACCCTCGTTTACTATTAGCTGTTATCGGTGGCGGTGTCTCCGGTACTCTGACTTTTCAAGCTTTAGGTGCCGGTTTGGTTGCTGTGCCTGCTCCTGGCAGTATTTTTGCATTGATTGCAATGTCTCCTAAAGGCGGTCTTTTAGCCGTATTAGCAGGTGTTGCCGTTGCAACAGCCGTGGCATTTTTCATTGCCTCTGCAATTCTTAAAATGAGCAATCAGGTGGCGGATGAAGACGAATTAGTGCAAGCCACCGCAAAAGTGCAGGAACTCAAGGGCAATAAAGTAGAAGTTACTCAAACTGTTTCCAAAAAAGTAAATAAAGTGGTATTTGCTTGTGATGCAGGCATGGGGTCTAGCGCTATGGGAGCTACGATTCTTCGTAAGAAGTTTAAAGAAGCCGGCATAGACATTACTGTTATCAATACGGCAGTCAATGAACTACCTAGTGATGCTGATATTGTTATTACTCAAAGAACGTTAACCGAACGTGCAAAAACGAAGCTGCCGACGGCAGAACATATTTCTATTGAAAACTTTTTAAACAGTCCGGAATATGATCAGTTAGTAAAACGTTTGTCATAAGCTATTGTTCCTCACTTGAATTCACGAGACTTACATCGTTCCTGACTATGTAACATAAAAAGAAAGTTCACGCTGGTAATGCACTAGCGTGAACTTTCTTCTTATAGCATAATAATGAATTCTGCAGTACTTGACGTAAAGGACACTTTAGTATACGATTGTTATACTCAAAACGTATTATACGCATGAAGTATTAAATAAAAGAGGGAGGTTGTTGGGTGAAGGAGTTTCAGATACTTCATAAACTAATTCATATATTTAAGGAAAAGGAAATAAGGGAGTTTGAGAGAACAGGACTCTCGGGCAAAGAATTATATGTGCTGCAGCAGATACGTACAAATGATCCTTGGCGGTTCAATGATTTTGCCGAACATTACTCTATTAAACCCTCTACGTTAACCGGAATTATAAGTCGGCTGGAGAGCAAAGGGCTTGTCAAGCGGGAAAGGACGGAAAAGGATCGAAAGGCTGTATATTTAAATTGCACTTCCAGTGGAAGAGACCTTGGAAAACAGCATATAGAAGAAGACCAATTATTTTTTTGTTCCCTGTTATCAACATTAGAACCACAGGAGAAAGAGCAATTTATCGGACTTACCGAAAAAATTATCGACAATCGTGAGCTTCGCCAGTAGGAAGAATAGCAGTAATGATAACTAGTAAATCAAACCATTTCGGCGACAAACGACTTTTAAATATAAAAATTGATTATTTTTAAAGAATAATCGACAAATGCGCTCGATTTTGCTATTATTAGTGTAGTAGAAAATTTGAAGGTGCAAAAAGTAAATATT
>JBEQCC010000109.1:0-7167 GCA_041639455.1 Pelosinus sp.
ATCGGCAGCAGATTGTTTTCCACTCAGTATGATATCCCGGACATCAATTAGTGCTTGTTCGGCTTGTAAACCATTAGCACCTGGGAAGCTGGCCCATTTCACAACTTCAGGCATTTGAGACATCGCCACTTGCATATTCTTGTTTTGTTCGGCAAAATCTTTTAATCCTTGCGGATCTTCTGTCACTCCTTTGCGTGGTGGCAGATAGCCAGTACCTTTACTCCAAAGAGCAAGGGCTCCGGGAGATTCTAAGAATTTAACGAAGCGCCAAGCTGCTTTTTGTTTATCAGGATCCTGAGAGAAGATCATGAGCAAATTTCCGCCTGCAGGGAGCTTTCTTGTTTTTCCTTCAAAGGATGGAAACTGCGTAGCCATAACGGTGAATTTTGCACTTTTTTCGAAATTATCCCGTTTGCCAATTGTTGTGCATACCATGCCTAGTTTTCCACTTAAGAAAGCTTGGAAGCCTTCTTCGTTTGTTGCGTGCAGACCGTTACCGCTTTTCACCATATCAGCTAGTAATTGATAGGCCGCGGACGCTTCAGGAGTATCAAAACCAGCCACAGTGCGGCCATTTTGCTTTGCTAAAATTTGTCCGCCGTTCGATTCTATCAAGGCTTGTTGCGCCCAGTTGTCAGCAAATTCTTGCATAAAGAAGCCCATAATACCAGTTTTTTCTTTAATGGTTTTGGCATATTGTGCGACTTCCTGCCAAGTGCGTGGTGGCCGATTAGGGTCTAAACCAGCTTGTGTGAAAATATCTGGATTATAGTAGAGTACAGGTACACTGACAGAGTAAGGAAGCCCAATTTGCTTACCATCATCAGTTGTAGCTAAAGCCAGTACATTCGGCAGGAAATTATCTTGTAAGTAGGTGTTGTCTTCTGGTGATAGTTTTGTGATGATATCTGGTATAGACGCATATTTTAAATTTTCACCTGCATAATTTAAGTAACTATACCCCATTTGTACAACATCGGGATTTTTCCCAGATGCCATAGCCGCCTGCAAGTTTTGTGTTAACCCTTTATACATGTCAGGGTTATATTTTTCTACGACTTCAATATCGGGATTTTCTTTGTTGAATTGTTCCACCAGTTGTTTAACGGTAGGACCGCCAAAACTTTCTGCATTTACATGCCAATATTCAATCATAACCTTGCCTGGGGTTTTTGTGGATGCGTTTTGAGAATTGCCGCACCCTAAAGCTGCAATCGTGAACGCTCCGATACATAATAAGGCAATCAGCTGAGTTATTTTTTTCAATGTTTGTCCCCCCTAGATAAATTATATGTATAATAATATCATTATTAAGAGAGATATATTGTTAGAGAAAGGTTAAGTCTATATTAATTCTAAAGTGCTTTTTATATATACTATACGGAAGCTAATAAAGACTTAGTTTTTGACTAATATTGTTATATGTGATAGATTGTATCTTAATTAAAATACAAATTAGAGAGTGGGTTACTATGAGTATATTTAGATCGAATGTATTACTTTTACTTGCTGCAGCCATTTGGGGGTTGGCTTTTGTGGCGCAGCGAGTAGGGATGGAATATGTAGGACCTTTTACTTTTAATGGTGTGAGATTTGCTTTGGGGAGTCTTTCTTTAATACCCTTGATTTTTTATTATCAAAATCGTTCTCCCAGGGACAGTCAGGTGAAAGAGGGAAGAAAACAGGCAATGATAGCGGGGATCATTGCTGGTATAGTATTGTTTATTGCCGCAACCTTGCAGCAAATCGGCTTAGTCTATACAACGGCGGGGAAAGCTGCATTCATTACTTGCCTATATATTGTAATTGTACCCCTTTTGGGAATTCTTTTGAAACAATACGTCAGCATGAGCACTTGGATTGGTTGTTTAATTGCCGTTGTGGGTTTATATCTTCTCTGTGTGAAAGATGGTCTTTATATTTCTTATGGAGAGGTACTGGAACTTATCGGAGCTTTTTTTTGGGCAATTCACATTTTAGTAATTGATCATTTTTCCTGTCGAGTTCCTGTATTGAAGTTAGCCTTTTTTCAGTTTATTACTTGTTCTATTTTAAGTTTGATTGCCGCATTATTTTTGGAAACGATTCGTATTGAGTCTATTTATCAAGCTGCTGTTCCTATTTTATATGGTGGTATTTTTTCTGTAGGCGTTGCTTATACCTTGCAAGTTGTTGCGCAGAAAAGTGCTCAGCCCTCTCATGCTGCCATTATTCTAAGCATGGAAACTGTATTTGCTGCCATTGGCGGTTGGTTGATTTTAAATGAAAGGTTAGGTTTTCAGGAAGCGTTAGGGTGTGTCATCATGTTCACGGGGATGCTTTTATCTCAAAGGCAAAATTTTACAAGGTCAAAAGAGAGTGTAAATGATATGGTAATAGATTCGGATACCAATATGGTGCCATAGTTAAAATGTACGACGTGTCAATATAAGTTTCTTTAAGGGACGTTAAACGCAGAGGGTACAAAAATCCACCGAGAAGTAATTATTCTCTGTGTTCTCTACTCTGTTTTAAAGATATACCAGTGTTTTTTATGAAAAGAATGTGAAAAAACAGTAAAGGATTTGAAGAATAGGAAGTAACAACGCATATTAAATAGGTAAAGGGATAAAAATAGAAATAACGGGAGATTTAAGACTATAATCGCTATTGATGATCGTTTTTCTACTATAGATCATATTAATAAGGGAATTAAACATTTGACGAAATGTGAAATAGGTATTGACACATTTCCCTAAAGGTAGTACGCTCATAGTAGAAAATTAATTCTTCGTTAGGTGAGGCTCCTGCATAAACATAGGCCACTGCCCGGAAATGTCGAGAGACGCCAATGGGTAGAACAGGTATTGCCGGATTAAGGTTTTACTTAAGGTGGCTGAGGGATCTTTAGTTTGTACTCTACGTTATGCAGTGCCAAAGCTCGTACGAGTGGGGAAGGTGTGGATGTATTAAATTCGCTTTTTAAGCCTTCCGGTAACGGGGGCTTTATCTATTTTCTTGTTTTGGATGAACAATGCGGCTGTAGCAGGATATACTATAGTAAGGCAAGAAAATCAAACATATAAATATAGAACTTCTTCGTTAGGTGAGGCTCCTGCATAAACACAGGCCACTGCCCGGAAACGTCGAAAGACGCCAATGGGTAGAACAGGTATTACCGAATTAAGGTTTTACTCAAGGTGGCTGAGAATAGTGTACCTCTACGTTATGCAGTGCTAAAACTCAACGATTGGAGAAGGTCAAAGCAAGTATTGGATCATGGCAGCATGAAAAGACCTTCTTATCTAAATGAGAGAAGGTCTTTTATTATCCATTCCCAAGGAAAGCAAAGACAGAGTAGGAGGTGGTTTTATGGATTCCGGACCCAGTGACCATATAAGCAAATATCAATGTATCAACTTGTCTGTTCACGTTAAGGCGGGCGGACTCCAGGAAAAGAAGGAGGAATAAAATATGAACGCATTAAAAATGGTAGGTGAATTCTACTTTAGCCAATTAATCGGTCAGTCGATTTATGATAAAGCAGGGAATCGTTTTGGAAGGGTAAAGGACATCGCAGTACGCTGGGATGGCGTATATCCACGGGTGATTGGTGTCAAATATGCAAATAAAATACATAATTTGATTCCATTCGAATGGATTGTCCTTCGTGATAATGACAGGGTGGAACTTGTCGAAACTTTTACTGTAGATCAAACCGTTCCTCTGCATGAAAATGATATTTATGCCAGCAAATGGCTGCTGGATAAACAAATCATTGATATTAAAGGTTCCAAAATGGTAAGGGTAAACGATATTATATTATCCTGGGTAGTGCAGGATGGAAAGCAGCATATGGTGTTAGTCGCTGTTGACATTGGTGTGCGGGGTTTGTTCCGGCGATTGGGTTTGGAATTTTTCTTTACAAAATTCAAACAAAATTGGCTGATTTTAGAATTTATTAAGCCTTTGGAAAGCTGGAATTCACATCTGCAGCTCAATCGCTTAAAGCAGCAGCTGACAGAACTGCATCCTGCAGATATTGCAGAATTGATCGAGGAAATGGATTATAAACGCCGGGCCAACTTTATAGAAAACTTAGATGATCAACAGGCAATTGATACGTTAGCAGAATTAAATCTGGATACCCAGGTAGAAATTATTGAGCAAATGGATGCACAGCGGGCATCTGACATTCTAGAAGAAATGGCTCCGGATGAAGCCGCTGATATCTTGGGTGAGCTGCCGGCAGAGAAATCCGAAGGATTGCTGCAGTTAATGGAAAGTGATGATGCTGAGGACGTTAGAGAACTCATGCAGTATGAGCAAGGCACTGCCGGAGCCTTAATGACCAATGAGTTTATTGCATTTTCTTCTCATCTTACCACGGAAGAGGCTATCAACCAGCTGCGAGAATTATCACCGACAGCGGAAACCATCTATTATCTATATGTTATGGATGATGATGAGCATCTCCAAGGCGTTTTATCATTGCGAGAATTAATTGTTGCCGCGCCCCAAACTACTTTGAAAGAATTGATGCATACGAAAGTGGCTGTAGTACAGGATGAAGATAATTACCAAAAAGTGGCGGAAGTCATTAACAAATATAGTTTATTGGCGGTACCAGTGGTTGATGAACAGAATGTTATGGTAGGAATTGTTACAGTCGATGATATTCTTGATATATTAATGCCAGAGCGTGGCAAACTGGATACGTACTCCTGGTTTGCCTTAACGAAAACGGCAGGGCGGGGGCGATAAATATGAATGCAATAAAGAATATGCGTAAGAGATTAGGATTATTCCTGGCTGTAATGGGGCCGGGAATTGTCACAGCATTTGCCGATAATGATGCTGGCGGTATTGCCACCTATGCTGCTGCTGGAGCAAAGTATGGCTATGGACTGCTGTTTGTTGTACTGATCAGTAGTATTTGCCTGGCGATTGCCCAAGAGATATCAGCAAGGACGGGGGCTGTTACAGGACGGGGGCTATCGGATTTAATTCGTGAATTATTTGGTGTCAAATGGACTTTTTTTGCTATGAGTGTGCTGCTGATTGCCAATATTGGTACTACGGCATCCGAGTTTTCAGGAATTGCAACTAGCTTTGAAATGTTTGGTGTGAGTAGATACATTGCAGTACCCATCATGGCATTTTTAATTTGGTGGCTGGTACTGAAAGCAGATTATGGGAAAATTGAAAAGGTTTTCTTAGTGTTATGTGCCACTTTTTTAAGCTATGTGATTTCAGGCGTCATTATTGATCCTCCATGGGGGGAAGTATTCGCTGCATCGATTACACCTACTTTTTCTCCTAATGCGGACTTTCTAATTATGGCGATTGGTGTAATTGGTACTACCATTACACCCTGGGGACAGTTTTATGTTCAGGCATCGATTGTTGATAAAGGAATTACTGCTGAAGATTATAAGTATACCTTTTGGGATGTGATGTTTGGTGCGTTTTTTACGTGGCTGATTGCTTTTTTCATTATCGTGGCAACGGCAGCTACTTTATATGCAAATAATATTGACATTGAAACGGTAAAGGATGCAGCGTTGGCATTAAAACCGATGGCTGGTGAATATGCCAGTTTACTATTTTCTTTTGGTTTATTGGGTGCCTCTATGCTGGCGGCATTTATATTGCCTCTTAGTACGGCCTATGCTGTTTGTGAAGCATTAGGTTTTGAAAGCGGTGTTAGTAAAACCTATAAAGAGGCTCCCGCTTTTTTTGGTCTATATACAGCCTTAATCGTCATAGGTGCCGGATTGGTATTATGGCCAGATTTATCGTTATATCAAGTAATGATTACCTCCCAAGTTGTTAACGGTACGCTGTTGCCGCCTATTCTCATTTTTATGGTGCTGATCGCAAATAATAAAAACATTATGGGTAATTATGTAAATCCTGCATGGTACAATGTGATTTCATGGACCTTTACCGTGGTGCTGATTTTATTGACCCTCTTGTTATTAGCATCTACGTTAATGCCAGACTTTATGGAGAATTTAGTAAAGTACTTGGGACTGTGAGGTACTAGATTCAGATGGGGCTTTGACCTCATCTGAATTGTATTTGTGAGGCAAAATTGGATGTTGGAAATCAAAGGTTACAATCAACCAGATGTCGAAAAAACTTTTAACCAGAAAATGGAGGGATTAACCATATGTTTTATGATTTAATTGTTTCCAATCGATCCTATCGACGTTTTTATGAAGAAAATACTATTCCGCATGACAAATTAATTGAGTTAGTGAATTATGGTAGATTATCTCCTTCGGAAGCTAACAGGCAGCCACTTAAATATATTATTTCAGGAGACAAAGAGAAAAATACCAAGATTTTTCCTCATTTACTATGGGCGGGGTATCTGAAAGATTGGTCGGGGCCAGAAGAAGGAGAAAGACCTTCCGGCTATATTGTCATTCTTCGAGATAAGAATATTGGGTCAAGTAACATTGATCATGGAATTGCGGCACAAAGTATTTTGCTTGGTGCAAGATCAATGGATTTGGGAGGATGTATCTTCCAGAATGTTCGGAGAGATGAGTTGCGGGCAGCACTACAAATTGATGATCAATATGAAATTTTGATTGTTTTGGCATTAGGTAAGCCTAAAGAAGTTGTCATAATTGATGAGATTCAAGATGGGGATGATATTAAATATTGGCGTGATGCGAGTCAAGAACATCATGTACCAAAGCGTAGACTGGAGGATATCATTCTAGACTAGCTGTCAAAGCGAGAAAATTACATTAAAAGGATATACAAAGACCTATAAACAATTTATAGGTCTTTTTGTATACAATAAAAAAGAGTGAATCCTCTAAAGTGAAATCTATATAGGAAAAAAAGCTGTTTGACGCTTTGTATTATACGTATTGACATTTAATAGAATAATAGATATTATTAACACATATTTGTCGACAATTTTGTAAAACAATAATTGGGATTATAATTAATAATATAAAATAAATGTTGAGAGGGTGAAGAAATGAATAAGGAAAATCAGGAGATATTAGATAAACTAGCTTTTACTCTGCCTATCATGCAGTCGATTTTGGGTAATGAAATAGGTGTCGCACTTACCGATCGAGAGCAGATCTTATTGTATAAAGCAAGCAAAGATCTTGATCTTAAGACAGAGATTCATTCCAAGTTAAGAGAAAGAACTGGTTT
>JBEQCC010000110.1:0-7145 GCA_041639455.1 Pelosinus sp.
AATTAGTAACACCTACGGGAGCGGCTGTAATTGCAGCACTAAGTACTGGACATGGAAATATGCCAGCTAACTTCCTTAGTAAAACAATTGGTTATGGAGCAGGAACATGGGATTTAGAAATTCCTAATGTGCTAAGAATGTATGTGGGCGAAATAAAAGAAGAAAGTGCGATAACAACAACTTTCGTTGTGGAGGCCAATATAGATGATTTAAATCCTCAGATTTATCCATACGTTATGGAAAAATTGCTTAAATTGGGTGTTTTTGATGTTTGGCTCACCCCAATTATCATGAAAAAAAATCGTTCTGCCACGATGTTGTCTGTGTTAGTAAATGATTCAATGTTGGATCAAGTTATTGCATTTATCTTTGAGCAAACATCTACTATTGGATTACGATATTATGCAACCGAAAGAAAAATGGCAATGCGGGAAATGATTGATGTGAAGCTACCTTGGGGTAAAGTCAAAGTGAAAGTAAGTGCATATGAAGGAAAGATATGCAGCATAACTCCTGAATATGAAGATTGTAAACTCATAGCAGATGAATATAAAATTCCTCTGAAAAAAGTACAGCAAACTGCTTTAGAAACAGCATCTATTATTATCAAAGGAGAGGCAATTCCAGAAAATTAACTCTCTCTTTATGTGAGGAGTACTTTGGGAAGAAACTCCTTCTTGCTATTTGCTTGTGTTGGGATAAGTATAGAGTATCTTGATCATCGGATAAAATAACTATAGTCTAAGTATTTGAATAAAAATTATATAAACTTAGGAGTGTTCATAGCGTGAAAGCAGTTGTCTTATTGTCAGGTGGATTAGATTCTACAGTATGCATGGCCGTAGCCCATAGTAAAGGTTACGAGCTTTTTCCTATCAGCTTTAATTATAATCAGCGTCATGCTCGTGAATTAGAAAGCGCTGAAAGCGTAGCTCGATATTATCATGTTACTAAACATATTATTATTGAAACCAATATGAATGTAATCGGCGGTAGTGCTTTAACCGATGAGCAATTGACAGTACCTACTGGTAATATCGACAGTCATCAAATTCCTGTAACTTATGTGCCTGCTAGGAATTTGATTTTTTTAAGCTATGCTTTAGGTTATGCAGAAGTAATGGGAGCGGACAAGATTTTTATTGGTGTGAATGCTCTTGACTATTCAGGTTATCCTGATTGTCGTCCTGAATTTATCAATCTCTTTCAGCAAGTTGCCGATTATAGTACAAAAGCTGGGGTACAGGATCATCGAAAGATAGTAATAGAAACTCCCTTATTGCAATTAACTAAGAAAGATATTGTTTTGTTGGGAAAGAACTTAGATGCTCCTCTTCAATTTACTACCAGTTGCTATAATGGAGAGCCAGTTGCCTGTGGAGAGTGTGATAGTTGCCTTTTGCGTTTAAAAGGTTTTGCTGAAGCAGGTACAATAGATCCTATTATTTATAGAACTAGGAGTGAATAAGATTTGAAAGACGTTCAAAATATCTCCGACGATCGTGGCATCGCAATTCAAAATGTAGGTGTTAGCGATGTACGCTTGCCGTTTCTTATAAAGACGAAGGCAGATTCTCTTCAGTCTGTTTTAGCAACGATAAGCCTTACTGTAAATTTACCAAAAGAATATAAAGGTACTCATATGAGCCGCTTCATCGAAATTTTGAGTGAGTGGAGTCAAAAGCCTGTCTCTTACCGAGAAATGGAATTCATCTTAATGGATACTGTTAATAAACTTGATGCTGAGCATGCACAAATGGATATTTATTTTAAATACTTCATTGAAAAAACTGCTCCTATTAGCGGCCTTAAAAGTATGCTTGATATTGATTGCCTGTTTTCAGCTCAGCTAACCAAAGGCAAACCATTAGATTTTATCTTAGGTGTTGATGTTCCTTTTACCTCCTTATGTCCTTGCAGTAAAGAGATTTCAGCATATGGTGCACATAACCAGCGGGGATTGATGAAGGTAAAAATCAAAAATACAAATGGACAGTTTATTTGGATTGAGGATTTGGTGGCTTTAATGGAGGCAGAAGGAAGTTGCCCAATTTATCCTTTATTAAAGCGTGAGGATGAGAAGTACGTAACTGAACATGCTTATGAAAATGCAAAATTCGTTGAAGATGTCTTAAGGGATTTGGTTTTATCTTTACGCCAGCAAAAATCAATTCGATGGTTTGAAGTACAATGTGAAAATTACGAGTCTATTCATAATCACAGTGCTTATGCCAAACATGTTGAATATTTGAAAGCTTAATACAAATACAGGAGCCTAATCTAGGCTCCTTCCTCTTTGTGCTTGAAATTTCATATTTATTCAAACAGAAATTGCCATATTTCCTTATACATGCTACCATATATAGTTGAGGTGTATAATAAGGAGTTGTTTCTATGCGACAATTAATCATAAATGCTGATGATTTCGGCATTAACGAAATGGTAAACCTAGGCATTATTCAAGGACATACAAATGGCATCATTACCAGTACAACCATTATGCCCTCAGGTAGTGCTTTTGATCATGCTATAACGCTAGCTTCAGTTAATAAAGAATTAGGAATTGGTATACACTTAACATTAGTAGGTGAAACACCGCTATGTGATCCTCAGACGATACCCTCTTTAGTAAATAATGAAGGATGTTTATCGCTTCATTATCCCGAATTTTTACTACGTTATTGTTTAGGAAAGATAAAGTTAGATGATATCCGCAAAGAACTTACTGCCCAAGTACAAAAAGTCGTGGACTGCGGAATAGCGATTACTCATCTGGATAGCCACCAGCATATGCATATTGTACCTGGAATCATTGATATTACAATCGAAATTGCTAAAAGTTTTGGCATTAAAAAGATACGTATTCCTGCTGAACCCTATTTATTTTTAGGTGGTTATCCATTCCAAGCAGTACGGGTGATAGCTCGTGCGGGTTTAACCTTCTTAGCACAAATAGCAAGACGAAAAATTCACAAGCAAAGACTTGCTGCTCCAGAACATTTTTTTGGAATGCTAGCAGGAGGAAACATGCATGAGGAGTATTTGCTACGCATCTTATCCGCTTTACCAGAAGGTATATCAGAAATTATGATGCACCCAGGAACAAACGATTCGATTTTACAAACTATGTACAATTGGAACTATCATTGGCAAGCAGAACTGAGCGCAGTAACCAGCCCAAAAGTTCATCAACATATAACAAACCACCATATACAATTAATTTCATTTAGGGAGTTAGAATATGATTAAGTTTTATCAACGGCTGATTCTCTTACTACTGTTCGTAGGTGGTATCTCCAGTATTGTAATCTATTTTACTGTTGATATTTATACTTTACGCCATCTTGATAGTTTTCAGCCTTGGTCTTTAGCTTTAGCATTTCTTTTCTTAATAATTGGCTTATACTTTGATGGAACTCGTCTTATGCACCTTGTATCCATTTCTGGCGAAAAAATTCGTCTGATTGAAGCTTTTCAAGTTGTCTTCGGGAATTATTTTCTGGCTCTTCTAACGCCTGGAGCAGCAGGTGGTGCGGTAGCTCAAGTCATGTTTTTGCGAAAAGCAGGAGTGCCTACTGGTAAAGCGACTGTATTAATAGTTGTTAGAACATTATTATCTATTATTTTTTTAGTGCTTTGCCTGCCAGTTATTTTTTATTATGATCCAGGAATTATACCAGGTCTTTCAAATGATATCCTTACGATTGCTTTTGCCTCACTTATTGCCATTATTCTAGGTTTGATCTGGTTATTTCGTACCAGTTTACCTTACTATTGGTTAGTCACACTTACAAAGAAATTTAGTCATCGTAATCGCCGTCGGATTTTTCTTCTCTATCGTGACGTTAGAGGTGCTGTATTCATGCTATCATCTTCCCCCCTAAGCATGGGGAAAGTATTTATTGAATCAGCTATCAATTTGTTAGCTTTATATAGTGTTGTACCAATATTGTTTATGGGGATGGGCATAGCAGTTAATATACCTCAAATTATGGGAAGGATGATTTTGTTAAACATTTTACTATACTTTGCTCCTACACCGGGAGGATCTGGTATTGCTGAAGGTGGTTTTGTCCTTTTATTTAGTAGCTTTCTGCCATCAGGAACTGTAGGAATCGTAGCTGTAGCCTGGCGAATTATTGTTGAGTATCTACCTTTTGTTATTGGTTTATATTTTACGATTAGAGTGTTTGGACATAGATTTCTAGCCAATCATATTAAATAGGAGGAATGTAGAGTGAAAGTATTAGTAACTGGTGGAGCTGGTTTTATCGGCTCACATGTTGTTGATAAATTAATACAAGAAAAATGTCAGGTAGTGATTATTGATAATTTGAGTACTGGATTAAGGGAAAATATCAATCCAGCCGCTACATTTATTCAGTTAGATATTCGTAATGATGAAATTTTTACTATATTTATGGCTGAAAACTTTGATTTTGTAATTCATCTTGCTGCTCAGACTATGGTACATAAGTCTTTAGAAATGCCAGACTATGATTGTGATATAAATATATTAGGTACTGTAAATATTTTAGAAGCATGTCGTAAAGCGAATGTAAAGCGTATTGTTTTTTCTTCTACAGCCGCAGTATACGGTAATGTAACAACACTGCCTGTAGTGGAAACAAGTCAAAAAGCACCTACTTCTTTTTATGGGTTGAGCAAGTTCACTTGTGAAAATTATTTGTCATTATACAAGAAAGTCTATGATCTTGATTATATGATATTACGGTATGCCAATGTATATGGAGAGCGTCAAGGTGATGGGGGAGAGGGTGGTGTTATTAGTATTTTCGCTCGAAAGATTCGTCAAGATCAACCGGTTTTGATTTTTGGTGACGGAAGCCAGACAAGAGATTTTATTTACGTCGGAGATGTCGCCAATGCTAATTATCAATCATTATTAGTCAATCATGCTAACAAAATATGCAATATTAGTACGCAAACAGAAACAAGTGTTAATATGTTAATTGATTATATGGAAAATGTTGCTGGCAAGGTGGTAACAAGAAACTATGATGAAAAACGTGAAGGCGACATTTATAAATCTTTCTTATCAAATGCTATAGCACGAAAAAATTTAGACTGGCAACCACATATGATACTTTTAGAGGGATTAGCTAAAACATATCGCTCTCTTATCTAGACCTTAAAATTTTCTTTGGGATATATTATTATTAACATGCAAAATAAATGGATATATTATATATAATATATCCATTACTCTTATAAACTTTATTCGTCTTAATTAATTCAACTTAGGAGGTTGTATACCAAATGTTTAAAAAGTTAGGAACTGGTTTTTGGCTGGTAGCGATAATTACAATATTAATAGTATTTTTTAATTTGGGTGGAGTCCCTTTGTTAGATCCTGATGAACCTGTATATGCAGAAACGCCTAAAGAAATGTTTAGCTTTAATGATTTTCTTTCTCCTCGTATTTATGGGGAGTATTGGTATGATAAGCCTCCCATGTATTATTGGTTAGTGGCTGCATCTTATAAACTTTTTGGTATGAATGAATTTGCCGCTCGCTTTCCTTCTGCGATATTAGCTGTCGCTTGTACATTACTGGTCTATCAATCGGGTCGGCGATTATTTAATGAACGAGCCGGTGTTGCTGGAGCATTAGTATTAGCTACCAGTATTGAATTCTTTTATTTGGGAAAGGCTGCCGTAACTGATAGTACCTTACTTTTTTTTCTTTCTGCTTCTTTATTAGCTTTTATAGAGAAAAAATATTATATTGCCTATTTATTCGCTGGGTTAGCTACATTAACGAAAGGACCTATTGGATTATTATTTCCTGGAGGAGTTGTCTTTTTTTATTTACTTGTCACACGTAACTGGGCGCTATTAAAAAGTATGAAAATATTCTCGGGATTGTTGATCTATGCAGTGGTGGCTGCACCTTGGTATATCTTAATGTATAATATTCACGGAAGTATCTTTATCGATACGTTCCTTGGTTTTCATAATATTACAAGGTTCACGTCTCCAGAACATCCTGAGTTTGTACTCTGGTATTATTATATTCCAGTTCTTATTCTTGGCTTCTTCCCCTGGACAGGGATTATGATTCAATCCATATGGGATTCTCTAACGAAAAGTACATCCGATTCTTCAACTCTATTATTTCTAAATATATGGTCATTGTTCATTTTTGTCTTTTTTACTATCTCCCAAACAAAGCTGGTATCTTATATATTACCTATGTACCCACCATTAGCCATGATTGCTGGTTGGTATATCGATCGTCTTTGGACATCACATGGTAAAATTCATTTTACAAGTTGGTCTATAGGTTTAAGTATAGTAACAATATTGTTTATAGGGATTATGTTCATAGGTCTTAAAGCTATGCCGATATTGGCAAATGGCATATATATATCCGCCCTAATCTTTGTTTTAATGTCTTCTTTGGTAGCGTATTTTGCATGGAAAAATGATATCCTTCGCGCTTTTTGGACTAAAATCATATCAATGGCTTTATTTTCCATGGTTTTAACTGCTATACTTTTTCCCCTTGCAGCACCTATGCTCACAACTAAAAATATTGCTCAAGAATTTAACCGTCAGTACGATGGAAAATCTCCAGTGTATGTGGTAAAATTCTTACGTCCTGGATTTACCTTCTATACCAATGTTTATGGCAAAGAGATCGTATTAGGCACCGATTTTAATGAATTAATTCAACAAAGCCAGCGTTCCTATTTTTTAATCAGACAATCTGAATATGATCGTTTAACGGTTACAAATCAACAATCAATTATCATTTTATCCAGCATTGGCGACAAAGTGTTGTTGCTAAAAGAGTGATACTTAAAAAATGTGGTAAAAAAATGTTCTCTATTATCAAAATATAGTTAACATTGATATTTAGTCAAAGAATAGCAGGAAATTTTTATTCGTTAGTGGAATACATACAACATCAGAATCAGAAATTTAGAATATAACAATAATCTAATATTTTTATGGGAATAGGTGCTTACGCTTAAAAGGGAAGACTGGTTAAAAGCCAGCACGGTCCCGCCACTGTAAGGGGAGCGAATCTGCATAGTTAAGTCACTGGGCTGCATACAGCCTGGGAAGGCGCAGAAGAGCAATGAACCGAGTCAGGAGAACTGCCTGTTTGACAATCA
>JBEQCC010000111.1:0-7107 GCA_041639455.1 Pelosinus sp.
ATTAAACGCAGCCATTGAGGCGGCTCGAGCCGGGGAGCAGGGTAGAGGCTTTGCTGTGGTGGCCGATGAGGTAAGGCAACTAGCAGCTAGGACAAGCAACGCTACTGAGGATATTGTCAAGGTTGTAGAATTTGAGGGGGAAGAATGGCTGTTTTATAAAAGATTTCCTATCAATGTTGCGTTAATTCGTGCAACGACTGCGGATGAAAACGGCAATCTTACCATGGAAAAAGAAGGAGTACTTCTGGAAGCGCTGCCATTGGCGCAAGCAACTAAGAATAGTGGTGGAATCGTTATAGCCCAAGTGGAGTATTTGGCAAAGGGTGGCTCATTACATCCCAAAGAAGTTAAAGTACCCGGAATTTTAGTGGATTATATAGTAATGGCAACGAAACAAGAAGCTTGTTGGCAGGCTGAAGGACTGTATTATAGCCCGGCTTTTTCTGGTGGTATGAAGGTGCCTTTAGACAGTATTCCTGAGTTGCCAATGAATGAACGCAAAATTATTGCGCGGCGTGCGGCTATGGAACTAACAGCAGATACAGTGGTTAATTTAGGCGTTGGTATCCCTAGTGATGTTGCTGCTGTAGCAAACGAGGAGAATGCAATTCATCTAATGACGTTGACTACAGAAGCTGGTGGTGTGGGGGGAGTGCCAGCAAGCTTACCTAATTTTGGTCAATCTTATAATGGAGAAGCCATAGTCGATCATCATGCTCAATTTGATTTTTATGATGGTGGCGGCGTTGATGTAGCATTTTTAGGTCTTGCTCAAACTGATAAAGAAGGTAATGTGAATGTTAGTAAATTTAAGGGTCGAGCTATGGGTTGCGGCGGCTTTATCAATATAACGCAAAATTCTAAAAAAGTAGTATACTGCGGTACCTTTACTGCTGGAGGGTTACAGGTCGCAGTTGAAGATGGTAAATTACTCATTATCCAAGAGGGCAAAGGTAAAAAGTTTATTGATGCGGTTGAGCAAGTTACCTTTAGTGGTAAGTATGCGGCTACAGTGAAACAACCTGTAATATATGTTACCGAACGGGCTGTATTTACTATAGAAGATGGAAAATTGACCTTGATCGAGATTGCCCCAGGCATTGATCTGGAGAAAGATATATTGGAATTAATGGATTTTAAGCCAGAGATTTCCCCAGATTTAAGAAGCATGCCACCAGAAATATTTCAGTCTAAGTGGGGACAACTAAAACATATAATTGAAGCCAAAAAGAAAGGTTGATGAGAAAATGGCTGACATGACGCTTACGCTTGAACAGCGAAAACTGCAGGAGTTGGTACGGGAATTTACAGCAAAACACATTATTCCTGTGGCCAGTGAATGGGATGAGAAAGGTGAATTCCATGAATTTATCTTGGAAGAAGTAAAGAAAATTGGTTTAAATTGTATGGCAGTGCCAACAGAATATGGTGGACCAGGATATGATTCTGTCTCTCAGTCTGTAGTGATGGAACAATTTGGTTATGGATGTTGTGCATTTGCCACTACCCTTGGTGGTAATGGCTTAAGTTCCTATCCATTGGCGATAGCTGGTACAGATGAACAGAAGAAATTATATTATGGCCGTCTTGTAGCAGGGGGAATGGGTGGCTTTGCTCTCACCGAACCAGGGGCCGGTTCGGATGCAGGGGCATGCTCGACTACTGCTAAATTAGATGGTGATGAATGGGTGCTAAATGGAACAAAATGCTTTGCAACTACTTGCGGAGTAGCTAGTATAATGGTGGTCTTTGCTAGTACTGATCCCAGCAAAGGAGTAAAAGGCCTCAGTGCTTTCATTGTGGAAAAGGAGCGAGAAGGTTTTTCTGTTGGGGCAGTTGAGCATAAAATGGGCATCCGCAGTTCCAATACAGTGGAATTGCTGTTGAAAAACGTTCGGATTCCCAAAAATCATTTATTAGGGAATGAAGGCGAGGGCATGAAAATTGCGATGAAGACCTTGGATATGGCTCGCCCAATTGTTGCTTCCATGGCAGTGGGGGTAGCCCAGAGGGCTTTGGATGCAGCCGTTGCGTTTGCTAAGGAGTATCTGGATGTAAATGGCAAGCCTATAGGCTTGAACCAAGCTGTTGGATTTAAATTGGCAGATATGGCCATTCAGGTAGAAGCTGCCAGACAGCTTGTACGGAATGCTCTTCATATGAAAGAAGCTGGAGTGCCTTATACGAAAGAAGCGGCAATAGCCAAAACCTTTGCTACCGATACAGCTATGCATGTCTCGGCAGATGCTGTTGGCTTGATGGGGAACCATGGTTATTCCAAGGATTCCTTTGTAGAAAAATTGATGCGTGATGCTAAAGTCACTCAAATTTATGAGGGCACAAACCAAGTGCAGCGGATGGTCATTGCCGGTCAGCTGCTTAGATAGACATGAATAAACAATAGGAGGATAACTAATGAGTTACGCATTGACAGAAGAACAACAATTGATTCAGCAAAGCGCCAGGGAGTTTACCCAGGAATATATAGAACCTATAGCCTCTGTAATAGATCATACGAGCATTCATCCGAGCGCAGTTGTTCAGCTGATGGCTGAACATGATTTCTTAGGCTTATATCTGCCAGAAGAATTTGGTGGTGCTTCAGCAGGTTATCTTAGTTATGTCCTTATTATAGAAGAAATTTCCCGAGTGAGCGGTGCCGTTGCCTCCATTTTGATTAACCACGCTTCCCTTGCTGCTTATTCCGTCAATCGCTTTGGAACAGCAGCGCAAAAACAAGCTTACTTATCAGCCCTGTGCAGCGGTGAAAAATTGGGAGCTTTTGCCCTTACTGAGCCGGGGGCTGCGCCAGGCGCAGGAGTGCATAAAGTAGTAGCTGCCAAAGAGGGAGACAACTATGTTTTAAATGGACATAAGTGTTATATTCCCAATGGTGGTGTTGCGGATGTGTATGTGGTGTTCGCTCTAACAAGTCCAGAAGCAGGGGTTAAAGGGATGAGTGCCTTTATTGTTGATGGGAATACTGCAGGGCTGACTGTTAGCCGCACGATTGGTAAAATGGGACTTCGTGGTTGCCAATCTGCAGAACTGATTTTTGAAAACGTCATCGTGTCTAACCGCAATTTGCTGGGGGCTGAGGGGGCTGGCATGAAGATTGCTCAACAAGCTCAACTTGCTGCTAATGTGGCAGAAGGTGCTCAGGCTATCGGTATCGCTCAAGCTGCTATGGATGATGCTGTGAGGTATGGTAAACAGAGAATCCAGTTTGGCCGCCCAATTGCTGCTTTCCCAGCCATTCAGACAATGTTGGCTGAAATGGCGACAAATATTTATATAGCCCGCTTGGCAGTATATGATGCAGCAAGCCTCATTGAAAGGGGTGAACCTTTTATGAAGGAAGCTGCGATGGTGAAGTTGTTCACTGGACGTGTTGGTCAAAGTGCATTAATTGATGTCATCCAAATTGAAGGCGGATATGGTTATAGTCAAGAAATGATTGCCTCGCGCTTCTACCGTGATATCAAGGGGGCAGTAATCAATGAGAGTTCGGTCGAATTTCCGGAAAAAGTAATAGCTAAGGATTTACTTGCCTAATTCTTAATAAGAGTGAACAATAAAAAACATAGTTAAGGGAGAGACGCGCAGATTAGCTCTCTCCCAGTGGAAGGAGCTATAATATGCCAAAGATCCTTGTCTGTTATAAATGGGTATTAGATGAACAAGATATCAAAATAAATTCAGGAAATTTATCTCTCGATTCAAGTCGGGCAAAGTACAAAATTAGTGATTACGATAAAAATGCTATTGAAGAAGCAACACTGCTTATGGAAGCCTATGAAGGGAATGTGGATGCACTAACTTTTGGTAGTGATAAAGTAAAGCAATCTTTAAAAGATGCTCTATCCCGCGGTCCAGGTTCAGTACAATGGATTGGTGATGCAGCTTTTGAACAGGCGGATGCATTTGTTACAGCCAATGTCTTGGCAGCTGCTATCCGTAAGAATGGAACCTATGATTTAATTCTTTGTGGTGAAGGTAGTGCTGACTCTTATAGCCAACAGGTAGCTCCACGGTTAGCTACGTTACTGGGAATTCCAGTCATTACGTTTGTTCAGAAACTTTGCATGGATGGTAGCCGCACGATTGCCACTCGTAAGCTGGGCGATTGTACTGAAGTGGTGGAAGTGGAAGGCCCGGCAGTCATTAGTGTACTGCCGGAAATTAATAAACCTCGCATACCTAGCTTGAAGCAAGTCATGGCTGCTGCCAAAAAGCCATCACAAGAAATAAAGCTTGCTGAACTGGAGCTTTCAGCAGAAGATATCATCCCTAAAACCGTTAGTATATCTGTTAAAGGATATATTATGAATCGAAAAAATATTTTATTTAAAGAGGCCAGCCAGGCCGATAACGTTGCTAAGCTTGTTGCCAGCCTTGCCCAAGAGGGTCTGTGCTAGAGGAAAGGAGTAAAAAGATGTCAGGTATTTGGATATATTCGGAAGATAGCGTAATTGCCAAAGAGCTGCTTACAGCTGGTTTAGAGTTGAAAGTAAGTATGAGCCAATCAGTAGGTGTTATTACCCTTGCTGGTGAAGAACAAGATGCTTTTATTGCGGCAGGGGCAGATAAGGTTTGTATATTAAAGGGGCAAAACCCTTGGTCAGAAAGTTATGCGGATGCAGTAGCTGACTTTGTTAGCAAAGAGCGGGCTAGTGTACTATTAGTTGGCGGGACGCTGCGGGGAAAAGATTTAGCGGCTATTGCGGCTGCGACTCTAAGAACTGGATTAGTAACAGATGCATTAACAGTACAGTATGTAAATAATGGGATTGAAACAACTCGCTTGATATATGGTGGGTTAGCTATTCAGACAGAAGCCATTTCACTGCCGGCATTCGTTACCGTGCCGCCTCGGACGTATATGGAAGCACCGGCAATGGCTGGTAGGCAAGGGGAAGTATTTACCGTTAAAGTTGATAATATAGCTTCAGGGATTTCAGTTAGTAGTGTGTGTCCAATCATTCGTGAGGGCGCAGATATTTCAACTGCGAGCAGAGTTGTTGGTGTTGGTCGTGGTTTTGGTAAGAGGGAAGACTTAGCAATGGCTGAAAAATTAGCCCAAGCCATTGGTGCTGAAATCGGTTGTACAAGAGGTATCGCTGAGGATAGCCATTGGCTGCCAAGTGAACGTTATATTGGTATCTCTGGGCAAAAAGTGAAAGCTGAGCTTTATATTGCTGCCGGGATATCAGGCCAAGTACAACATGTTGCAGGTGTACGTGATTCTAAAATTATTGTAGCAATTGATACCAACGAAAAGGCGCCGATCTTTGCGGCAGCGGATTATGGTATTGTAGGCGATCTTTATGAAGTATTGCCATTATTAGCGGGAGCAATGGGCGAAAAATAGAGTACTTGTGTTCTTGTAAGGAGGTGTCTTACATGTCAGAAGAAGAAAAATTTGATGCTATTATTATCGGTGCGGGTCCCGCGGGAGCAGCCTGTGCATATGTCCTGGCGAAAGAGGGAAAAAACGTAATTCTTATTGAGCGAGGTGCAACTGCCGGGGAGAAAAATGTTACTGGTGGGCGTCTATATACCTATGCTATGGAACTTGTAGAGTCAGGTCTATATAAACAGGCCCCCATGCAACGCAAGGTTGTGCGTGAACAGATTATGATGATGAGTGCTAACAGTGCCATCACTGCAGATTATGTGAACTATGATTTTGGAACAGACGTACCCCAATCCTTCACCGTGCTTCGTACTCCTTTTGATGAGTGGTTTGCTGCTCAAGCAGAAGAACAAGGTGTCATGCTGGCTTGCGGGATTCTGGTAGAAGATTTAATCGAAAGAGATGGAAAAGTTGTTGGTGTGAGAGCAGGTGACGATGAGATTTATGCTAATGTTGTTGTTGCAGCTGACGGTGTCAATTCATTTATTGCACAAAAGGCAGGGTTGCGAGATGACATTTGTCCACATGCTGTTGCGGTTGGTGCCAAAGAAATCATCGAATTACCAAGTAATGTAATCGAGGATCGATTTAACCTAACAGGTGATGAGGGGGCTGCGCGAATGCTGGTTGGTGGTACAAATGGAGTTCTCGGTGGAGGATTTATGTACACTAACAGTAACAGTATTTCTCTGGGCGTAGTGCTAAATCCTGAGGATCTTGCCCGCCAAGGCAAAAAAATCCACGAAATTTTTCAAGACTTGAAAATGCACCCAGCGATATATTCTCTCATTAAAGATGGTACGACAGTAGAATACGGAGCTCATCTGGTGCCGGAAATTGGTTTCAGCGGCATGCCGAAAAAACTATACCGTGATGGCTTACTAGTGGTGGGCGATGCTGCAGGTATGTGTATGAATACAGGTACAATCCTAAGAGGCATTGATCTGGCAATTGTAAGCGGTGTAGCTGCGGCAAGAGCAATTATCGCTAATAAGAGTGCCGGTGATGTTGGAGCTAGTTATATGCAGCAACTGGAACAATTACAGCTTCTGCCTACCATGCGTCTTTTTGGTAAATATCATGAAGTATTGAGTAATCCTCGCATGATCTCTACCTATCCAAACATGGCGAATGAAATCATGAAGATGATGTTCAGTGTTGACGGAACATTGCCCAAGCGTATCGACAAGGCTATGCTTGGTATTGTAAAGAGACATGTTACCTTTGGACAAATTGTAGCAGATGGCTGGAAGGGGTTTAAAGCAACAACATGACGATAAAAAAACTTACCCCAGAAGAACTTCTTGGACTGGATAAATTTGCTGTTGATGAAGAAGAACCCCACATTCTTCTAGATAAAACGATTTGCACAAAGTGTATAGACAAACCCTGTCTTGTAGTATGTCCAGCGGTCCTTTATACCGTAAAGGATGGAGAACTTAATTTTGATTATGCAGGGTGTTTAGAATGCGGCACTTGTCGAGTGGTATGCAAAGATAAGGGAATTATTCGCTGGACCTACCCACGAGGGACCTTTGGAGTTGCCTTTAGAAATGGCTAGAGACTAAAAAGGGAGGGCTAAAGAGTGAGAAATGAACAAGAATTTTATGGTTGTTATTATAGTGCATACCCATCGACGCCCCAACTCTACAGTGCTGCGATCAGCTTTTTTCCAACCCGAGTGGCTCCGT
>JBEQCC010000112.1:0-7100 GCA_041639455.1 Pelosinus sp.
GCTAAAAAAATAACGACTCTTATAGAAGGACTAAAAGCATTAGAGGTTCCGATCATGGCTGCCCAGCAATATCCAAAAGGATTGGGAAATACCATTGAACAATTGCGTCCATATTTTGAAAAATACCATGACAAAACCACATTCAGTTGCTGCGGCAATGAGGCGTTAGTCAAAGAACTTCATGAGCGGGACAGTAAAAATGTTATCATTGCCGGGATTGAAGCTCATATTTGTGTACTGCAGACGGTAATTGATCTAAAAGCTCTTGGATTTCAGCCGATTGTGGTGGCAGATGCAATCGGTTCCCGCACCAGAAGTGATTATGAAATCGCGCTGGAACGAATGAAATATGAAGGCGCTATTCTTACCACCGTAGAATCTATTTTATTTGAACTTTGTTATCAGGCAGGATCGGATGCATTTAGGACGATTTCGCGGTTAGTAAAGTAATATATCTTGTTTAAAAAATACCTATTTCCAATTCTGAGGAAATAGGTATTTTTTTACTTAAGCACATGGGACTGAAGGTACGACAGAAAAGTTTGTGTGGCGATGGATAAGGTTCTTTTCTTATCATAGATAATACCGACGGTTCTTGTGGGCATGGGCGGTGATACTGGGATTTCAATAAGGGTTCCTTCTGTGAGGTCTTTCTCAACAAAGCTTCGGATGGCAACGGTAATGCCCAACCCGATTTTGGCAAATTCAATGAGAAAATCCATTGTATTGATTTCGACTTCTGGTTTGATAAAAATATTATTTTCCAATAAGAATTGATCTACATACTGTCTTGTTATATTGTCTGACTCTAGGAGCATAAAGATACCTTTGGAAAAGATATCATTGGGTTCTACGATTTGCAATGAGTCAAAATACTCCTTCTCTGCAACAAAAATATCCTGGATATCTGCTAATTTAACAAAGGTATAAGGACTGATGTTAAAGGGGCGGCTGACAATGCCGAAATCAATCATACCTTGATCAATATTTTTAAGGGTAGCAAAGGTTGTGTTATTAATGATCTTTATTTTTATTTCAGGGTATTGTTTCATAAACGGTTTCAGATGTGATAAAAGAAAGTATTTGCATAATACGGTGCTGACACCAATGGTGATCATGCCTTGTTTTTTGCTCTTAAGTTCGGTTAACACGTTTTCTCCATCAGCAATGATATGAAGTGCTTTTTGAATATATTCATAGAAGATTTTGCCTTCGGCAGTAAGAATAACTCCTTTGGAGCCTCGGGAAAATAATTTGACATCTAAGAGGGTTTCTAATTTTTTGATGGATTTACTTACGGCTGGCTGGCTTATATATAAGGATTCTGCCGCGTGAGAAATATTTTTGTAGAAGGCTACCGTATGAAAAATTTTATAAAGCTCTAAATCTTCACGCATGATATAACTCCTTGTTATAGTAAGTATAATTAATATGTATTATTATTATATCATATTAAATTTTATAATATAATTGATAGAGCGTGCTTCAGATAACACGCAGCCAACCAAGTACAGAGACTCTAATAGAAAGTCTGGAAAGAGAGATGATAATTGTGATCACAGGGAAGGTATGGAAGTTTGGGAATGATGTAGATACGGATCAAATCATTCCATCTCAGTATTTGCTGCTGCCTAATGTTGAGGAAATGAAGCAGTATACATTTGAGCCTTTAAATGAAAACTTTGCTTCTACCGTGTGTCCGGGTGACATTATAGTAGGGGGCGAAAACTTTGGTTCCGGTTCGTCCCGCGAGCAAGCTCCTTTAGTATTAAAAGCTCTGGGTATCAGCGCAGTAGTAGCGAAATCCTTTGCCAGAATCTTCTTTAGAAATGCAATCAATATTGGGTTGCCGGTTGTGATTTGTAAAGAGGTGTATGATGCTGTAGAACAAAACGACACATTGGAAATTGATGTTCTAAAAGGTACGATTAAGAATGTTACAGAGGATCGAAATTTTACATCTACAAAACTTCCTGCCCATGTAATGAATATTTTAGAAGCAGGCGGTTTAATTGGTTTCTTAAATAAAAAGTAAAGGGGGTACAACAATGGGCATGACAATGGGCGAGAAAATCTTGGCCAGAGCCAGCGGTAAAGATCTTGTGAAACCAGGAGAGATCATTACAGCAAAAGTTGACTTATGTATGAGCAACGATGGTACAACCCATTTGAATATTGATATATTTGAAAATCAGCTGAAAGCAGAAAAGGTGTTTGATCCTAAGAAAGTGATTTTTATTGTAGATCATAATGTGCCTTCAGAGAGTGCAAAGACGGCTCAGGTACACAAAAAAATGCGAATATTTGCGCAAAAACATGATATTCCCTTTTATGAAGGTACAGGAGTGTGTCATCAAATTATGATAGAAGATTTCGTTGTCCCAGGACAGTTGGTCATTGCTGCTGACTCTCATACCTGTTCTTACGGTGGTCTGGGTGCCTTTGGCACAGGGGTAGGCTGTACCGATTTTACTTCCGTCATGCATACAGGCGAAATTTGGCTGATGGTTCCGGAAACATTGAAATTTGAAATTGAGGGCAGCTTTAAAGCGGGAGTATATGCCAGAGATCTGATTTTAAAGATCATTGGCGATATTGGGGCCAATGGAGCAAATTATAAAATCATGGAATTTGGCGGTCCTGCAGTGAAGAAATTTACTGTTGATGATCGGGTTGTGCTGTGTAATATGGCAGTAGAAGCAGGAGCAAAAACAGGTCTTGTTGAACCGGACCAAATTGCGATTGACTATGTTACAGCCAGAGGACGTCATGACATGAATCTGTTTACAAGCGATGTAGATGCAGTGTATGAAAAGACATATCAATATAACCTTGATGAATTGGAGCCGATGATTGCTATTCCTCATTGTGTCGATGATGTGGTTGGCGTAACCCAGATTGGGGAAGTAAAAATTGATCAGGGCTTTATCGGTTCCTGTAATAATGGCAGGATCGAGGAATTACGCGCTGCAGCGCAAATTTTGCAGGGCAAGAAAATTGATCCTTATGTGAAACTATTGATTTCACCTGCTTCAAAAGCAGTATATTTAGAGGCGTTAGCAGAGGGATTGATTGATATCTTTGTAGAAAGCGGCGCCATGGTACTGAATCCCAATTGCAGTGTTTGCTGGGGAAGCTGCCAGGGCGTAATCGGTGAAGGGGAAACCCTGATCTCCACTGGGACAAGAAACTTCAAGGGCAGGGCAGGTCATCCAAACTCCAGTGTGTATCTTGCTTCTGCGGCAACGGTAGCGGCTTCTGCCCTTACAGGAAGAATAACCGATCCTAGGGGGTTTGTGGTATGAAAGAAGCTTTCAAAGGACGAGTGTGGAAACTTGGGGATGATATAGATACGGATATTATTATTCCGACGCAGTTTCTTGCCTTAAAGACCGTGGAAGACATGAAAAAATATGCATTTAACCCGCTAAGACCGGAGCTGGCAGCGCAAATCGAACCAGGAGATATTATTGTAGCAGGTAAAAATTTTGGCTGCGGCTCGTCTCGGGAGCAGGCCCCTGAGATATTGGCGGCTTTGAAGATAAGCTGCATTATTGCCAAGTCCTATGCCAGGATCTTTTACCGCAATGCATTTAATAATGGTTTATTGCTGCTTGAAAATAATGAGCTGTATGATTGCTGCAGTGAAGGGGATCAAGTCTCTGTTCAGTTAGAGAATAGCCAAGTCTTGCTAGGGGAAAAATCCTTTGAGGTGGCATCCATTCCAACGGATTTATTGCAGATGGTAGAGGCGGGAGGATTAGTTCCTTTTATGAGAAAGCGCAATGGCAAATAGTTTTGCCGGAAAGGAAGTGCAGTATGGGTTACACGCTAGCTGAAAAAATAATCATGAGAAATACAAAAAGGAGTTCCGTTACAGCCGGGGAATTGCTCAATGTGAATGTGGATAAGGTTATGGTTCATGATATCTTTGCTCCCTTTGTTGTTGAGAAATTTAGAGAGATGGGTTTTGAAAAAGTTTGGAATCCGGACAAGATTGTATTTGTCTATGATCACTTAGTCCCCACCAGTTTTATTGAAGATTTTCGCCATCATAAAATAGCCGATGCCTTTGCAGCGGAGCAGCACATAAAGGCGGTTCATCGTGCCGATGGGGTCTGCCATCAATTAATGCCTGAGTTACGCTATGTAGTTCCCGGTCAAGTTGTCTTTGGTACGGATTCCCATACTACGACCTATGGTGCCATTGGTTCCTTCTCAACAGGCATTGGTTATACGGAGATGGCAGCGATCTTTGGTACGGGACAATTGTGGATTAAGGTTCCGCCGACTCTTAAGTTTAATATTAATGGCGAGTTGCCTGAGGGCGTTTATTCCAAAGATATCATTCTTAGGATTCTTGGTGATATTGGTGCTGATGGCGGTACGTATAAAGCGCTGGAATTTGGCGGTTCTACGATCAAAGGATTGAGTATATCTTCCAGAATGACTCTTTCCAATATGGCGGTAGAAGCGGGAGCTAAGGTTGGGGTTATTGAGCCTGATGAGAAGACTTTTGCTTTTAGCGGCGTCGAGGGCAGTCAATTCCAAGATCTTAAGAGTGATCCGGATGCCAGTTATGAAAAAGTATTTAACTATGATGCCTCTAATTTTAAGCCTGTGGTTGCATGTCCATCCAATGTGGATAATATCAGTGATGTAGAAGCACTATTAGGAACAAAAATTGATCAAGGCTTTATCGGCTCCTGTACCAATGGCAGGTTTGAAGATTTAGAAGTAGCTGCCAAGATTCTTAAAGGGCGTAAAATTGCTCCCTTTACAAAATTAATTATTACGCCTGCAAGCCGGAGTATTTATGCAGAAGCTGCAAAGGCAGGTATTATTGGAATCTTAGTGGAAGCCGGGGCGATTATGAATCCGCCAGCTTGTGGTTTATGCTGTGGCAGGAGCGGTGGGATAGTATCGGATGGGGAGCGAGTAATTGCCACGAATAATCGTAATTTCTTAGGCAGAATGGGCAGTCCGAAATCGGAAATTTTTCTCGCCTCTCCAGCAACCGTTGCTGCAGCGGCTTTAGAAGGTAAGATTGTTGATCCAAGGAAGTATTTATAATTGATAAAAATAATAAAAGCCACCTTCAGTATGAAGGTGGCACGGTATAATGAACAAGCCAGATACGAAAATTTCTTATTTTCGATCTGGTAATATATGCTTATAATAAACATACAGATTGTCTAGGAGTGGTTAGCCATTCCCTTGTAGAAAGGGGATGGTATGATGATATCAATGTTTGAAGCAATGTATCTCATGATAGCATTCGCAACACTCGTTGTTTTGATCATAAATAGGAAATAACCGCTTCCTAGGCTAAGGTCTGCGGTTATTTCTTAATAACTCCTACTTTAGGCTAATCATTCGGTTAGACAATCTGCAGGGCTGGCGTGTGTCGAGCACGTCAGTCCTTTTCTTATGTTATACCCATAGAAATAAAAATATGCAACTGCTCAGGAAAAAATCCTGCCTGGGCTCATTTTACTTTAAAAGCAATATCTTTTACTACTTCGCCGGCAATGATTAATCCGGCGACAGATGGTACAAAAGAGATACTGCCGGGAATTTGACGGCGGATGGTGCATTTGCGGGTAGTGCCAGAGGGGCAGATACAACCAGTTGCACAATTAGAGCCTTCTGTTTCGATTGGGGTTACAGGCAATTCTTTGGAGTAGACTACCTTTAAGGAATGCACACCGCGTTTTTTAAGTTCTTTACGCATGACTTTTGCCAAAGGACATACGGATGTTTTATAAATATCGGCTACTTCGAATTTCGTAGGATCAAGCTTATTGCCTGCTCCCATGCAGCTGATAATAGGAATATTGTTAGCCTTGGCTTTTTCGATTAGATCGATTTTTCCCGTTACCGTGTCAATGGCGTCTACAATATAATCGTAGTCGTCAAAGATTAACTCAGCAGCAGTGTCTGGCATATAAAATTTTTGAAAGATCGTAACTTCTGCATCCGGGTTAATCTCTAAGATTCGTTCTTTCATTACTTCGACTTTTGCTTTACCCACAGTTTTTCTAGTTGCAAGTAATTGGCGGTTAATATTTGTAAGACACACGCAGTCATCATCAATCAATACCAGCTTACCTACACCAGCACGGACTAGACCTTCCACGGTATAGGAGCCTACACCGCCAATACCGAAGACAGCTACTTTACTTTGTTTCAAATTTTCTAAGGCTTCTACCCCGATTAATAATTCGGTTCTAGAGAACTGATGTAACATATTGTCACCCTTTTTCCATATTAATATTTAGCCAGCTGGGAAAAGTAAACGTTATTAAAAAACGTTTTAACTCAAACCAAATCTTATCAAAAATACTTAAAAAATTCAACTAAATATAATCTGCTTTTATTTAAATGCAAAAACCTGTGAAGAAAAGGCTTCTTTATTATATGCTGACAAGGAAATAGTAGTGTTTGTGTGGAATATACACAATGATTAAAAGTCTCTTTATCCTTATATTGGATAGAGGAATTAGTAGGTATATACTGGTTACTAAATAGATATGACATTCATTTGTCGCTGTAAATTCAGGAGGTAGAAAGTAATGTTGATTGATTTGACACTTAAGATGAGTAAATCTGATTTTATCACAGATGATCCATCAAGAAAATTAGGACATTTTGGTACTCATTGTGATGTTATGAATAAGGAATTTCTGTTAGAGAATATTAAAAGAGTGGGTAAAATTATTGATATTAGTACTATAAAAGACAGGGAAGTCAATATTACGGATATCAATATTGAAATTGAAAAAAATGATTTTGTAATATTTAAAACAGATCATTTGAAAATAAATGGATATGGAGCAAAAGAGTATCAAATAAAAAGTGCAGAACTATCCGATTCAGTCATTGATTTTCTGATTGAGAAAAAAGTAAGCTTAATTGGGGTAGATGCGCCAGGATTGCAGAAAGCTTCCAAACATGGGGAAGTAGATCAGCATTGTGCAGATCATAACATTTTTGTAATCGAGAATTTGTGCAACATCGATACCCTTTATGAAAAGGTAAAAAACAACAGCTTTACGGTCTATTGCTTTCCTTTAAATCTTTTGGATTCAACAGGTTTG
>JBEQCC010000113.1:0-7074 GCA_041639455.1 Pelosinus sp.
TATTGAAGGCAATACCCCATTTGGCGTGCCTAAATGGACGATGAATCTTGGTGTCGAGTGGGATACACCGTGGAATAAGAATTTAACGCTTTCTCTTCTGGGTGTATACACCAGTTCCCAATATATTAATAATGATAACACCATAAAAATCCCCAGTTGGGTACGCTATGATTTGGGCGCGCGCTATAAAACCACCATCAACAAAGTCCCGGTCACGTTTAACGCCAGCGTCGAAAATGTATTTGATAAAAATTACTGGTCAGGTATTTTCAACCAGCCGGATTATGCCACATTAGGCGGTCCCCGTACCTTTAAATTATCGGCGACCTTCAAACTATAAACGCTCACTATGAATATCACCACACTTGAGGCTTTTTAAACGGCTAAGAGAGCTTTTAGCCGGCACCGATAAAACAACTAAATCATCCTGCGCATTCTAGCCGCCGTTTTCGGCGGCTATGCGCTTACCTCCAGCATGTTGGCGGCTTTGATGTTGCCGCTGCCCTGGTCAAAATTTGTCATCTTTTTTACCGGTACACCAGCGGTATTTGAACAAGAGTTGACCCACTGGATGCAGCCTAATGTGAGGATCGGCAAGGCTGAGCCGATTCAGTTGCTGGCATCAGCTGAAAAAAGCTGAGACAGCTTTCGTCAAAGGTGGACATGGATGATTGCTTTACCGCAACAACACCGCTAGCACTTGGAAATTACCTGGATAAAAGGTAAAAATCAGTAGAGAAGCATCTGGAGCCATTACGTTGTTCGGCGTATTTTTTATCATGCATTTTAAATTCAGATGCAAGCATATATAAGAATAATATAATTAACGATCAGTTGGATTACCTCTTATACCTGTATTTTTCTTGAAATGTCAATACTATGTTGTTATAATCATTCCATGGGATAACATTACGGATAAAGAGGTAATCAGATATGATAACAATTACAGAAGATATTTTAAAAAGTGTTGCGAATTTTAAAGAAAAGCTACAGCAATATCATGAAGGCAAATTAGAAAATTTGAAAGCCTTTAGTTCTATTATGGGAATTTATAAAGAAGGACCCAAGGATACATATATGGTAAGAACCAGAATTGCTGGTGGAGTAACAACTGCAAATCAGTTGCAGGGGTTAAGCAAGATCGCTGAGAAATACGGTGTTGATATGCGTTTTACAACAAGGCAGGACATTCAGCTTCATTCTGTAAAAGTTGGGGATTTAGGCAATGTGTTAGATGACTTGTTAAAATGCGGACTCATTACACGTGGAGCGGGTGGTGATGGTGTACGAAATGTTGCCTGTTCACCTCTTTCTGGAGTCGCACAAGATGAGATCTTTGATGTCACTCCATATGTTAAGGCTGTTACAAATTTCATGATGATAGATCCTGTTAATCTTAAGTTACCAAGAAAATATAAAATTGCATTCTCAAATAGTTTAGAAGACACTGCGTATGCAACCATAGCTGATATTGGGTTTATTGCTAAAATCGTTGATGGTAAAAAAGGCTTTGAAGTATATGGGGCTGGTGGACTTGGTGGCAATGCTCAGGTGGGCATAAAGCTTGAGGATTTTATTGTGGATACAGAAGCATTATATTATGTAGAAGCAATGAAAAGAGTTTTCGCAAGAGAAGGCGATAGAACGAACAGACACAAGGCTAGATTGCGATTTGTTCGTTTAAGAGTAGGAGAAGAAGCGTTTATTAAGATGTTTAGAAATGAATTGGATGAATTAAAAAAATCCGGACAAGACTTAGCAATTCATATTGAATCTGCAGAAGAAATCTTGCAAACTACTCAGGAAAAGCAGTCTCCATGGGATAAGCAATATAAAAATGTAATATTTCCGCAACAGCAAGCTGGACATTATTCTGTATATATTCACCCTAAAAAAGCGACAATTACTACTCATGATCTAAATGAATTATTGGCTTTCTTAACAAAATTAGATTATGAGACATCGATACGTCTAACCTTAACGCAAGGGCTTTTTGTAAGAGACGTAAAAGAAAAAGACGTGTACAATTTACTTGTAATGGCGTCTAAATTTTCATCTATATTTAATATAGAAAATACGGTTGCATGCGTGGGACCAACGATTTGTAATTTTGGACTTAACAATTCTCATGAGTTATTGGACAGTATTCTGGAAACTTTTAAGGATGTTCCAGAGGAGATTAAGGCTGCATTACCAAGGGTATTTATCTCGGGCTGCCATAATTCCTGTGGACAACATCAAAAGGGGTTACTTGGATTTACTGGAAAAAGAGGCCGTACGGAAAATGGAGTAATTCCAACCTATGCGATGTCTTTTAACGGAAAAGTCGGTCCTGGTGTAGCAAGATTTGGAGATGTATATGGAGATATCCCTGCTGAAAAAATAGCAAACCTCCTAGTGGACTTAGCTAACCTAAAAGTAAATTCAAAGTGTATATGTTTTGATGAATTTATAAAAGAGAAGGAAACAGAAGTAAAAGCATTAGTTGCTAATTACTCTTTATAGGATTGGTAACAGAATTCTGGAAAAAAGGCAGTCATAAATGACATAAGTCAGCCCTCATTCAAAAAGAAAGATTCTTTTGAATGAGGGCTTTTTTGAATATATGAATGAAAGATGACATTCATCAGTATCCTTTTCGTGAACATGTTGACTAAATAAATGTAATGTATTTACAGGATAATCCTGTAGGAGCTATTTGATAATTAGAGCCAATCCGCTTAAAAAGATTGGTGAATGATTATAAAAAAAGAACACAGGAGGTTTTAGTCATGGCGCAATTAGGCGAAGTATTTGTTTGCCCACTCTGTGGAAATGAGATCACTGTAACTAAAGCTGGTGGCAATCCAGAAATACATTGCTGTGGTCAGGCAATGAAGAAAAAAGACAAGTAAGTGAGTGAGGTAACTAGGAGAAGCAGGATGCTTCACTAATTATCTCTTTCTTTTTATAAGTTCACTAGCCAAGGAATATACAAAGGGGCGATAAAGGAAATGAAAATGGCGGCTACAGCCATGGCTATTCCTGCCATAGCACCTTGAAGTGCCCCTTCTTGGAGAATGGTAGCTGTACCTTGTCCGTGAGAAGTAACTCCCATAGCTAATCCTCTGGCGATTGGATTTGTTATTTTACAAGAGGAAAGAAGACTAGGTCCAATGATAGAACCTAAGGTACCTGTAAAAACTACGAAGGCAACAGCAATAGCTGGATCGCCGCCGGTTAGACGGGAAATCTCAATAGCAATAGGAGCTGTTATGGATTTAGGAGCGATGGATGCAACGATAAGAGCATCAAGTCCACTTAATTTGGCCAGCAAAACAGCTGTTGTTAATGTTGCCAGAGCGCCAAAGCATATACCAAACAATATTGGAAACAATGCTTGGAGCAGTACCCCGCGATTTAAATAAAGAGGCAAAGCCAGGGCTACAGTAGCAGGGCCTAGCAGAAAGGTCATAATATCTTTACCGGGTTTGTATTGTTCAAAGGTAATGCCTGCATAATGAAAAACAATGATAATGACAGTAGTACTTAATAATACTGGGTTGAAGATGGGATTTTTAGTGTGTAAAAATATTTTTCGACTAATGTGATATAATATAATAGTAAGAAGAATCGTAAGGAAGATCAACATTATAGCAGGCAAATTATTTCTCTCCTCTCTCTTTTTCGCAAGATTTTGTTAGAAGTTGAACGACGATTCCAGTTGCGATTAAAGCGACTAAAGCGCTGATGACTAAAGGCAAGAAGAGAAGATGACCTTTTTGGGTAAATAAATCTCCCCATTCCATGAGTCCGACAGCGATAGGAATGAAGAAAAAAGATAAATGTTTAAGTAATGGGTTTGTGCCGAGAGTAAGCCATTGTTCTTTAATGATTCCCCCAGAAAGTAGCGAAAACAAAAGAAGCATGCCCAGCACACTGCCTGGTATTGGCAAGTGAAAGAACTCTACGGCCCACGTACTGATAAAATAAATCAGCCATAATAAGAATATTTGCCCGACTGTCTTTAGCAGGTTCTGCAATCAGTATCACCTCTTCATGTATGATGTACAAGTAGTTTAAGTCTATAGTATAACGTAAATCAGAAAAATGAGTAATAGAATTTGGGAAAATAATGCTTATTATATACATTCTACTTGAATTTAGTATATAATAGTCTTATAACGTATATTTTTTATTGAGGTGTAGCAGTGGAACAATTAATAGTATTCTTTCAAAATTTTGGGGCATTGGGACTCTTTATCATATCCTTTATCGAGTCGATTTTCTCGCCGATTTTACCTGACTTGCTATTAGTCCCTATGGCTTTGTCAGCTCCTGAAAAAGCGATTTATTATTCAATCATTGCGACTTTCGGTTCAGTAGTAGGTGGAATTGTTGGATACTTTGTTGGCAATAAGTATGGGATTCTTGCGGTAAAAAAGTATGTTCCTAATAAATATGTGGAAAAAATCAGCGGTTGGCTGGAACAATATGGGGGATGGGCCATTTTTATTGCTGCCCTTGCACCGATTCCTTATAAATTTGTCAGCATTAGCTCCGGTGTCTTTCGCATTAACATGGTAGTCTTTTTAGTCGCTTCTGTTGTTGGGAGAGGAAAACGATTTCTCTTGGAAGGAATCTTGATCTTTTATTATGGCCCACAAGCGATTGAACTAATTAAGACTTACTCCAATATTTTTATGATTGGCATAATCGTTTATATTGCTCTTCTTGTTGTGGGAGTTGCAGTCATGAGGAAAAATCCTCAAAGAAAATTAAGCTAATCAGTGTTAAGATAGAGGTGGATACATGGAAATCGGAAAGACTCCTCAGACGCCTGGAAAGGTTACAGAAACTGCTCAAGCAGTGAATGCTCAACGATCTCAAGAAACGAGTGAATTATCCAATAGCAATCAATTGGTACAAAAGGATTTTCAAGTTAATTTAGAAGACAGTATTAAAACAAAGCTGGCGGACTTAGCCAAATCACTGCAAAATCGGGAACAATTACTGCAATCATTGCCAGAGGATATAAAGAAAATCGTCCAGCAGCTTTTGCAGCAAATGTCGTCAACCAAAGATGTATCCCAGGGGATGGATTACTTGTTGAAAACACAAAAAAATATCGCAGAGCAACTCCATAACTTAGGAAATATCTTAGAATTATCTCTAACCTTGCAGCAGGATAAGTATCAAGATGTTAAACTTTTTTTAAGTAAAGTAGCAGAATTTCTAAAAGGGCAAAATGGAATGTCCCCTGATCAATTGGCCAATCAATTGCTGCTACTAGCAAAAGAAGGGACGGTTTTGGTTCAAAGCAATCTTAGGCAGGCTGTAGAACAATTTTTACAGATGCTCTCTCCAGAAAGCCTGCAGCAATTCGATAGTGATAGCCAAGAAAATACAATACTGCAGCTAGCCAAACAGTTAACTGGGAGCAGCAGTTTATCCCAAGGTGATGTAAAGCAGATTGCAAAACAATTATTGCAGCAAATTATGCCAGAGAATATGGGTCAGCTTACGGAAAATGGCCAGAAAGCTGTTGTCCAATTGATGAAAATGTTGGAAAGTAAGATACCCTTGACGCAGCAGCAAGCAACAGAAAGTGGCTTGCCCGACCTACCTGAGATCTGGTCAATTGCAAAAGCGGTGGAGGCCCAGCAATTTAAAGAGATTGCACCGAAGGTTCTCCAGCAGACCGCAAATGCATTAGAGAATCTTTTACAAGAGATGAAGGCGTCTTCTGACAAAAGTGCGGTGGCTGCAAAGCTAGAAGCTTTTGGGCAAAGTTTGCCGCCGGAAATTGGTAAAGCGGTGCAGCAGCTAATTAAGCAAGGTATAACAGAGCAAAGTTTAGTGACATTAGGCAAAACGCTGGAGAATGCAGCGCTATTAAACGGAAAAATATCGGAACAAGTTAAAAACCTTGTGTCGAATTTGGCCGAAAATATGACGGCGAAATCTTTGGCATCTCCTGCAGCAGATTTACTGGTGCAAGTTGCGAAGCAATTAGCAGGGACCGCTACAACGATTGAGCAATTAACAACACTTATGAAGCAGATTAATCAACAGTTGTTTTTCAATCAAGCGAAACTATTGGAGAAGGCTCAGTCTGGACTAGAGCAACTGACAAAGACCGTGGAGCAGAATATTCCCCAAGCATTGCAGGATATGGCAGCCAAAAGTAAACTGCCTGAATTATCGAAAATGTGGGTGCTATTAAAAGCTGCAGGAGCGGAGCTATGGCAAAATGCGGATTCCCAGAATTTACAAAGGTCGGCAAATACCATAAAAGAATTAGCACATTCCCTATATAAATCAATCGCCGGTGAGACGGAAAGAAAAGTCGATTGTAAAACATTATCCTTTTCCGTACCACTCTATTTTGCCGATGGAACATCCTATCCTACCCATATTCACATTTATCATCAAGAAAAAGAAAATAATAGCCAGAGTACAAAACGACAATTTGAAACATGGATGAGAGTAAGTGTGGATACGCAAAATATTGGTATTGTGGATAGCGTATTTCGGTTATATGAAGAAAACAAATTAGATTTGCGAGTCATCTTTCCTGATACAGAAGCAATTAGTGAATTTAAGCAAAGCTTGCCAGACATTCGAAAAAGTATTGCGGATACGACTCTTACGCTCACAAATATTATGATAAATAAAATTTAATTTTCACATAATGTGTGAAAAAATGGTTGTTTTCTGGATAACAGAAAACAACCATTTTTAGATTGTGAAATGACCGAACAAAGTTGATTTTACTGCAAAGTAAGTAAGAATCAGCCTCCAGCAATAGTAAAGATTCAGAATTAAGTAAGTTAAAAAAGTAACATTCTATACGAGAATTACTTCACAATTACATATAGCTAAAACGCATGGGTTCGATTACTATAAAAGATTTTACCTCCTGTATTTTCTGTTGTAAAATAAAAAACAAGAATTGTCCGATAAAATACTAAATTCGCGAAATACAGTTTATTTTGGCTTTTTGCAATATTTAAATAATATTGTGGAAATATATATGCAAGTGTAAAATTTCCCGTAATTTCACAGAATATAATAGGAGGTGTATTTATTTGA
>JBEQCC010000114.1:0-7065 GCA_041639455.1 Pelosinus sp.
CATCTGCACCGATGACCACCACATGCTCGACAAAGGCGTCTGGGGGAATGAACACATCTTTAAAATCAATGACGTCCGGGACTGAAGCAGCTGGCGATCGGTTGGCCGCGGCTGCAGGTTGCAGCGCTAAGACGATGACCGTAAATATCAATAGGGTCAGGCTAATGGCGGTCAGAATTTTTTTTTGCATGAGTACGACCTCCCTTTGATTAGGCGATGCGGCGCACGGCCAGGCGTCGTATGGATGCCAGTACGATGAATAGCAATGCGGACAGTGTTATGCCGCTAATTATTTGCAGTAGGGGAGCGGCTTTAACAACCAGGATTCCCAGCTTGACGAGGGTGAAGATAATGTTGCCGATGAGCCAGAGCAGACTGATAAAAAATGGACTGATGATTACCAGTGTGCAGAGGATTAAGCCGGCTAATGCCAAACCGATACCGATGATTGGCTTTAAAAAGGCACCGGCCGATTCGCCCAGATCGATTTTTTCCATCGTTGCTTGGACAAAAGTACTATCTAAGGTAAGCACCGGCATGTGCTTTTTGAGAAACCGGGTAGTTGTAGTCAGTGAGACAAGCTCTGTGAGGCAGTCTGGGCAAGTTGTTAAATGTTTGTCCACTTGCCAGTTCAATTCACTGTCCAGCTCGTGATCATGGTATTCCCACAATAAATCCTTACATGTTTTGCAATCCATGTTTGTCGTCACCACCTTTCTGGCGCCAGAATCTCGCGCAGACGAGATCTGGCAGCACTGATGCGGGATTTTACCGTTCCCAGCGGGATATTAAGGATATGTGCAATTTCCTGATAGGGTAATTCTTGGAATTCATGAAGTACCCATACCGTTCGCTGCTCAAGGGAAAGTCTTTCCAAAGCCGTCAGTACCAGCCGCCGCTGTTCACGCTGTTCGGCCACTCTATCAGGTGACTGGGCGGGGCTGGATAGAGGCAGGGCTGACTCTAGTGATTGTGTACTGCGCAGAACATTGGCTGCTTTTTTGTCAATGCTTAAATTGACCGTAATTTTAACAAGCCAGCGGTAAAAGGCATTGGCGCTGGAAAGGCGACCGATGGCCAGAAAAGCTTTGAGAAAAGCCTCCTGGGCAATGTCTTCGGCATCTTGGGAATTGCCTAGAATCCCGAAAGCGATGTTTACGATATGATCTTTATACCGCCAGACCAGCTTGCTAAAGGCAGACTTATCTCCGGTCATGGCTTTTTGGATTACAGTAGATAATTCTTCGCTCAAAGCAGGCACCACCTCAATCATAACACACTACTATCCTATCGCGACCAGCGTACCGTTGGCAAGGGGGTCAGTCGGAAGAGGGCGCCATTTTTGGGGCACGGGTTGAACTTATAGGGGATGGGAACTAACGCGCCGAGGAATATGGCAAATGAACCATATTTTTCCATAACGCAATAGAGTTTATCCAAATAGCGGGGGGCGACAAACCGCCTGAGCGCCGGCGGTATTGGTGATAGGAATGATTCGGTAAAGGCCGCAAGAACCAAGCCGACGGTCCCGTAATTGAGTAGTATTTGAATCATGGTATCCATGAGTTTCACTCCTTTCATGATAGCATATGTCATTCTTATGTCGGGGTTATTAAGGAAACCAAGTCGAGAGATTCTTTATAAATGCCACCCAAGGGTATCGTTATTGATTGGACGACACTGCCTGTTACGAAAGCTGCAAAGGTAGCAACGTTTTATCGTGTTTAACATGAATGGCGGGGTAGGCAATACTACGCTCATGGAGATTTCGGACGAGGTAGTCGGTTTTAATCTATTATTTTTATATAATAAAGGACGGATAAAGTCAGAAAAAGTTCATCGGATTTAAAAAAAGTACTAGCAGTAATGACGTAATAAGCAAGATCTTGTTGGAATTTGTATAATATAGGATTTCCGTTTTCAATAATTTGTATGTGGAAGAGCAGATTGCTAGGCAAGAAGATGAGGTTAGAATACAAGCTATACAACTCATTAGGAGGAATAGTTTTAACAATCAGAAAAAATAGATAAAATTACCTGAATTTTTCAGAAGTTGAATATGGATTTTGTTCTTGCTATAATGTGAAAGAGTCCCAAATTGGGCTTAAGCGAAGAGGGGACTAAACTTGTGATAAAAGTTAAAAGAAATGTAAAGACTATAGTAATGTTCATGGCAATTTTGTTCGTGGTGAGCGTAGTCGGAATGCTAGTGAGGCAAGCTAGTACAGGATATGCTGCCGCAGCTACTTCTAAAGTAGGTAAAGTCAATCAACAGGAGCTTATTGCTAAACACCCGGATGTGGCAAAAGCGAAGGAGGCTATGCAAAAAGAAATGGAACAGGCCAAGGCTGAGTTTGATGCCAAAGCCGCTTCCATGAATGAAAAAGATAAACAGGATTACTATACTCAGATTCAGCAGCGGTTTACCCTAAAACAGCAGGAGTTAATGGATCCAATCTATGATAAAGTAACCGCTGCTATTAAGGAGGTAGCGGATGCGAAAGGACTAGCCGTGATTGTGGATGGCGGCAATGTAGTTTATGGAGGACAGGACATAACGGAAGACGTTCTGAAAAAGATTACAGGCAAATAGATATTAAAGGAAAACTAACTTCTGTATTTGGCACACAAGTAGGATTATGGATTAATTGGAGGATTTATTGACGTGAAAAACAAAAAACGCTTATTGACAGTATTAGCTACTATTGTACTAATGGCATTTGTGCTGACAGGCTGCAGTTCAAATCAGGCTATGGGCATAGTTGACGAAAATAAAATATTGAACGAAAGTCCGAAAGCCAAGCAATATCAGGAACAGTTGACCGCAAAGGGCAAAGAATTGAGTGACGCACTGGAAAAGGATAAAACTACTGTTAGCGCCGAAGAATTTCAGAAACGGCAGAAAACCGCCTATGAGGAATTCCAGAAAGTTAAGAATGATTTAGAAGGACAAGTCGATGATAGTATGAAACAGGCTCTTGATCAAGTAGCGAAGGAAAAGAAATTAGGCATAGTCCTTTATAAAGAAGGTGTGGCTCAAGGCGGCACTGATATTACTGACGACGTTATTAAGAAAATGCAGTAGTTCTCAGCAAAGCCTCTCTCGGATGAAGTCTTATTTTAAGAGGTGTAGGATCGGCGAAAGACGGGAGCAAGTTACCTTGATTGTAACAGCAGATGATATGTGAGGTTGTGTAGGGTAGCAGCTGGGTTAGTCGTCGTCAACCATAAAGAGGCAAATAATAAACAGGCTATTGTGTGATGCAATAGCCTGTTTGTCTTATCGTCGTTCATAGTATGGCTGTATGTTTCGCTATTGTATACTAATTACTGACCGGACTATTTGCCTGATCGAAAAGCCTTAAATTGATTTTATCATCTGATGGATTGACAATAAATTTTTTTACTTTTGGCATTACTTTTTCCATTGTCTCCAGGAACAGACGATATTTCGTAGTATCCTGCGAACTGGTATTCTGATATTCTCCAAGCATGGCCTCAAATTTTTGGGCATCACCTTTAGATTTGTTTATTACTTCTGCTTTATAAGAAGCGGCCTTGGTAATTTGTTCATTGGCCTTGCCTCGAGCTTCCGGAATCAGGCTGTTATAATACCCTCTGGCTTGATTAATCTGCTTCTCTTTGTCTTCTTTTGCCGTTGTAACATCCCGGAAGGCATTAGCAACCTCAGCAGGAGGTACAATGGCTTTGATATTAAAGTTTGTAACCTGTAGTCCGGAGTTATAACTGTCAAGTATATCCTGTGCCTGTTTCATAACCATTGTCTGGGCGTTCACTTTTCCGCTGGTCAAAATATCATCTACGCCCATGCTTGCCGTAAGATAAACCAATGCTGCTTCAACACTGGTTCTCACTAATTGCTCATCATTGGAATTCACATTATATAAATAGTTGGTTGCGTCTTTAATTTTATAATGCACAATGGCTTCGGTGCTGATAATATTTTCATCACCGGTTAATAGCTGAATGTTTTGCGGCGGGTCATTTTTATGGATATGATCGGGCAAGCTGACTCCCACATCGGCACGGCGCACCTCAGAAATATTCACTTTTTCAACCTTGTCTACAGGCCATGGCAGCCGATAATGTATGCCCTCATAAATGGGCTTATTCAGAATACTGCCAAATCTCTTGACGACGGCCTGTTCACCGGGATTTACAATGTAAATGCCGGTGAGAACATATACTAACAGAAAGCTTGATAACAGTGCCTGTGCTGCTTTTTGAGGGTTAATATGCTGAAAGGCTCTCGTAATATCCTCAATAACTGAGACCCGGTCATTCTCATTGTGTTTTTGTTTTATACTATCCAACCAAATCTTTATCATAGCGGGCAAATCCCGCAACTTGTCTTTTATGGTATGGATTAGCGAACTCAAGAGTTTTTTAAGATCTTTTTTCGGTGGTGGTAGTTGGTTTTCTTCACTCACAGCGGTACCTCCTTCTGTTAAAATTGGTTAAGGCTTACCTTCCAGGTGTGCTATTTCCCAGGTATTTTAGAATCTCAGAATTGGAAGGAAGTACAAGGGTTGTTTTCTCATCAATGGTTTTTTCATAGGTTTCCAGGGCGCGGATAAACTCGTAGAATTTAGGGTCCTTCTGGAACGCCTCAGCATATGTTTTTATGGCTATAGCATCGCCTTCGCCTTTTACTTTTTGAGATTGTTTATAGGCTTCGGAAAGAAGGATCTTTTGTTCCTTTTCAGCATCTGCCTTTATTTTGCTCGCTTCTTCACTTCCCTCAGAGCGGTATTGCTTAGCCATTTGCTCGCGTTCGGCTTTCATTCGGGCAAACACGCTCTTTCTATTGGCTTCCGGGAAATTCAAAACTTTTATTTGCGTATCAATCACCTCGATGCCGTATTCCTTGGCTTTCTCCTTAGATTTCTCAGCTGTATTTTGCATCATGGCAGCGAGTTTTAATTTATTGGCGTCTACATTGATCAGTTCATCTAAATTATATTGTCCGAGTTGAATTCCCAGGCTTGATGAAAAGACATCAAGCAATCTTGCTTCCGCGCCAACTTTATCCTTGACAGTCTTCATATAAGTCACTGGGTCGGTAATACGCCATGTTCCATAATAGTCAACCGTGACACTTTTTTTATCGTTAGTCAATAATTCTAATGGCTGAGCCTTATAAACCTGGATCCTGTTGTCAAAACGCTGCACTGATTGGATAGGATCAGGCAACTTAAACTGTAACCCCGGATCTAATAGGATCTTTACAGGGTTTCCAAATTGAGTCACAACCGCATACTCGGTAGTATCTACCGTATAAACGATAAGATTTAAAGATAAGAGAAGAAGACTAATAAGTATACCTGCAATGATTTTAGGGTTGGCTTTAATAAGTTTCTTTCTTTCACTTATAGTTGCTTTCATTCGTTACTGCCTCCCAGAATTAATAATAGGATTGCCTGTTGCGCCATTCGTCAGCCATAATTCGGTGCCTTCCACTTTTATATTACTGCCAATCAATATCTTCTTCACCTTTGGTAGTAGTTTATCCATTGTTTCCATATAAAGCCTGTATTCAGTCACTCCTTTTGACTTTTGATACTCCTCGAATTTTTGCACAAAGAGCAACGCATCGCCTTGGGAAGTTTTAATTTTCTCATCCCTATAGGCTTCTGCTTCTTTAACCATTTTATAGGAATTTCCCTTTGCTTCAGGGATGATGGTGTTACGGTAGGCTTGTGCTTCATTTATATAGGTTGCTTTATCTTGTCTGGCACTTGCCAAATCTTGAAAACTATCAACAATCTCCTTGGGGGGAGTCATTTCTAAAAGCTGGAGGTTTACCACCCGTATACCGGTGTTGTTTTTATCCAATGCCTCTTGCAGCAGTTTTTTCGAAGTGACTTCTACTTCTGATTTTCCTACAGATAGTAAATAGTCGAGATTCTTTTCACCAACCACCTGGCGGATGCTGGTAGTCGCTGCCTCAGTAATCAATCTGTCCAGGTTATTCACATTGAGGGCATATTTTATTGCATCAGATACATTATAATGGATTCCGATATTAACATTGACAAGGTTGGTGTCACCTGTCAGCAGCATGTTTAAACCCGTCTGCACATTTTGTATGTTATCCTTCTTTACAAGCACCACCTTTTCAATAGGGTAGGGGAGTCTGTAATGGAGCCCGGGAGGTACATTGTCTTGAGTAATGGCACCAAATCTACGGACAATTCCTTGCTCATCCCATTTAACAAAGTAAACACCGGAAAGAAAATAGGCTGCAGCAAAGGCGATACCAACTCCCGTCAATACTTTCTTATTTGGGGCAGAAAATTGGAAGTGGGAGGGTTCGCTTCCATCTACGTGACTTTCTCCTGAAATCAGGGCTTTCAGATTTGTTGTGAATATCTCATAAGCGGCTATGAAGATAAAGACCATGGCAATGATAGCCGTTATTTTTTCGAGACTGCTCATATCGAACAAGGAACCTAAGAGGCCGATGAGAACCGCGATGGAGCAGTACATATCCATCTTGGAATGATAGCCATCGGCAATCAGGCTTTGCGAATTGGTCTGTTGGCCAACATACAGTTTATAGCGTGCCATAAAATAATTGATTATGACCCCTATAAAGGCACCGGCAGCTGTAAAAGGAATCTGTTTGAGTTCTTTTCCTTCATTTCCCAGGGCTTCAAACAATACTTCAATACCCATATAGAAAATAAAGACTGCAACAAACAAAGCAAGAATATTTTCCAGCCTGCTTAGGATATTTGTATGCTTTTTTGTCCCAATTCGCCCAATGAACAATCCCAAGAAAACTACTGATGATACAAAAACGTCGGTAAACGAATGCCAGGCATTGGCCTTAAGACCCAGGCTTCCAGAAATATTCGCCAGGTAAAAGCGTAAAATAATGAGAATAAAATTTTAAAACTTGGTACTCCAAAAACAACATCTAGAAAATATAGAGAATTTGAAGATAGAAACATATTAAAAGGAAAAATTGAATTTTATGAAAACATTAAAGAAGCTAACAAATTTAAGAAAATAATGGAAAATACACAAAAGAATATTATT